>JAIMBU010000744.1 GCA_023511325.1 Gorillibacterium sp. | reverse complement strand
GTTTATAACATTTATATTAACGTTTCAAACATTATTTGACCAGTACTTTTTTATAAGAAATGATTTTTCTTGTTTTTAGCCAAATCCATAGGAAAAGAAGGGTCTCAGATGGCATTAGTCACACTGAAGGAGCTCATGAAAGATGCCCAGCGTAACCATTATGCGGTGGGTATGTTTAATACACTGAATCTGGAAATGATTAAGAGCGTGATCCGGGCGGCTGAGGAGCAGCACTCTCCTGCGATTATCGCTGTCGCCGAGGTACATGCACCATTTAACCCATTATCACTCATTGGCCCTATTATGGTCAAAGCTGCCAGGGAAGCGAAGGTGCAGATAGCTGTGCATCTGGATCACGGTCTCAGCGCAGCGGCAATCAAAGAGGCACTTGAGCTGGGCTTTACATCGGTTATGTATGATGGCTCAACGCTTGATTATGAAGATAATATCGCCTGGACCCAGCAGGTTGTCGAGTGGGCTCGCACAACTGGGGCATCGGTCGAAGCAGAGCTGGGACATGTCGGGGGTGGAGAAGCCGGGACAGCGGAGGAAAATCATGAAGCCTTCTATACAGATGTGGAGCAGTCCTATGACTTTGTCTCACGCACGGGCTGTGATGCCCTGGCTGTTGCCATTGGCACGGTTCATGGTGTTTACCGCTCCGAGCCTCGTCTGGATATCGGTCGGCTCCGGGATATCCATGCTAAGATTCAGCTTCCCATTGTTCTTCATGGGGGGTCTGGACTAAAGGAGACTGACTTCCGTAATTGCATCGAGCATGGCGTCAGCAAAATCAATATCTGCACGGACATGTTTATCGGGATGATGAATGAGATCAGGAAGGTGGCTGACAGCGGCTCCATCAATTACACAGAAGTAATAACCGCAACAGAAGCTGCAGTGGCAGAGGTCGTAAAACAGAAGATGACCTTGTTCGGCAGCAATGGCCGTGTGTAAAGTTATTTACTGTAGAAAATCATACGCAGTCCTCTCCTCCAGTAACAGCTACCAGAATAAAGCAATACAAGCTACAAGCTACAAGCTACAAGCTACATGCTACAAGCTACAAGCAGCGCATAACAATTAAGCAGGGGAGCTAATCGCCCCCCTGCTTTTACATTACTGGATATGTCATTCCATATAAAGCATTCCCTACAAAAAACGATTGCGATATTCGGTCGGCGTCAGTCCGAATTGCTTCTTAAAGCTCTCACGGAAATGATCCTGATCCACATATCCAATCTGATCACATATTTCATAGATTTTGATCAACGGGTCCTGCAATAGCCGGGCTGCTTCCTCCATACGAAGCCGAATGATCGATTGATTGATGGTCTGTCCGGTCATCTCTTTAAACAACAGGTTCAAATATTTGTCGCTGAGCCCGACCGAAGCAGCCACATCCGCAAGGGACAACTCCCTGCGTGTGAACTCTTCCTTCACATATTGGATCACCTGCTCCACCAGCTTCTTCTTTTTGAGGTTCTCCTGCCATCCCCCGGTTGGAAGCACCTCTGATAGATTCGGCAGCTTGGCCTTGGTGGCTTGTTCCACTAAGGCTAAGCTTCGGCGTTCTTCTCTTTCTCTCTGCAACTCGATAACTGCATGTGACAGTACTTTTTCAATCTCGTTTGGGTCGATTGGCTTGAGGATATATTCCAGCACTTGAAGCTTGATCGCTTGTCGGGCATGCTCAAATTCACTCAGTCCAGACAGAATAATGCAACGAATTTCCGGTTTACGTACCCTTAAGACTTCAATCAGCTCCAAACCATTCATCTTGGGCATCCCGATATCAGTCAAAACCAGGTCAGCTTCTTCGCGATCCAGCCAAGCCAGTACCTCTTCCCCATTCTCCACGGCCCCCAGCAGGGTAATGCCTAATTTCTGCCATGGGATGGCGTGTACCAACGTCTCTCGGACGGTCTTTACATCCTCCGCTATAAGCAGCTTAAACATCATTAATCACCCCGTTTCTCATAGGGTCTGTTCCAGATTAAAGGGCAGAACCACTTCAACGCATGTTCCTTCGTTCACCGCCAAATAACGTAAGCCAAATGCTTTCCCACAATGCAGCTGGATTCTCCGATGAACATTCATCGTACCATAGCCTGTTCCCATGTCGGATGTTTTATTATAGGGCTCGCTTATCGGCTTTTCCTGAAGTGTGTCGTTCATCAGATCTACATCACAGCCAGATCCATTGTCTTCGACACGCAGTACAAGCAACTGGCCTTCAAGTCGAGCCGATATTGTAATCCGACAGCCGCTCTGTTGATGTGCAAACCCGTGAACGATCGCATTCTCCGCAAGTGGCTGCAAAGTCAGGTGAACCATCCTTGCAAATAAAAGCTCATGTGGCACTTGAATATCGACATGCAGATCGTTGATCATCATCTTTTGAATATGGAGATAGGCTTCAACCTGCTTGATCTCCTCCTCTAAAGAGATTAAGGTCTGTCCCCGATTGAGACCATAGCGAAAGACATTGGCTAGCGAACGAACGATTTGGCTTGTTTCCAAATCACCCGCCATAATTGCCCGGCAATTGATTAAATCCAAGG
>JAIMBU010000743.1 GCA_023511325.1 Gorillibacterium sp. | reverse complement strand
CGATATAGGCGATATCAAGAAAGCCGCCACTTCCCGTTCCTCCAGATAGTCCAGTAAGTAAGAACACCATCAGCTTTTTGTTGGTGCCTTCAGTGAGCATCTTGATCTTCTTCTCGATGGTTTGCACGACTTGTACGATCTTCGTGAACAGGAGCAGACGCCCGGTTTGCCGATTGCCCGAGGCTCCGCCAACACCATCGCTTACGAGCAACTCTGGAGATAACCAATCCGTAATATAAGGCTCTAGTACACGACGATTCTGCAGCAAGCTACCAATCTCCGTGTTGGAGAGCAGGACAAATTCCGTCAGTGGGTCTAGCCCAATTCCCTTATATTTCTTCTGGATTTCACCCTCATTGGTCTCAAAGCCGATATATTCAATATTATCGGGTTTTTCCCGTTTCTTCTTGGATAAAGGATCGCTCGGAAGCCGAAACCTCCGGTTAATTTGGTATTTCAGGCGAAGCAAAGCATCAATTCCGGTCCCGCCTAGGCCGATGACCAGCATGGGATTATCTATCGTGTCTACGCGAATTTTATCGGAGATGATGCCTCCGCCAAGCGTTACATCCAACTGCTGGATATGTTCTCTGACAATTGCCTTCATAAAAGAGTTCCTCCTATAAAATATATTCGAGCTGTATCGACTTCTCTGTATTATTCAAAACAATGGTCAGCCGATCATGCTTCTTGATCACGAGCCCGCTCGTTGCATCAACAGCTCGGCCAGCCTTCTCGATGCTGCATTCGGAACGATTGAACAAGATAAGCGTGTCTCCCTTGCCCGGAACAAACACGATCCGTTCGGTTTCGGCATATTCTGGAACAAGCTGCATCAACTGGTGAAGCTTGAATTTCCCTTTAAAAGCATTCAATTTTCTGTATTGAGGATTCGACCGTTCACCTGTATTCTTATCGCGGATTTCCATAATGAATTGGCCGATGAATCCACGGTTAGCTTTACGGACACGACTCATGATTAGATAGCAAGCAGTGGCAGCAAGAATAAGAACGACCAACCCTATAAATACGTAAGTCCAAGGGAATGGTTTCTTTTCTGAGTCCGGAACCGCCCCGGGTGACGTGTTTGGTGCTGGTGTTGACACCGTACCTGAGGCGGCATCGACCGTTACTGGCTCTGTTTCCCGGTAAAAGCTAGCATTCTCGACGCGCACCTTCAGTTCGTACTGCTTAGCCTCTGGAACCTTCCACTCTCCGGTAAAATCTGACCCCGTGTTCTTCAGAACGATCTCTTCTGTTTTCTTAGTCGCAAGGTCCGTCACGAAAAGTGTCGACTTACTGGTCTTCATCAGCTCAGCATCACCCAATGGTTGTCCGCCTGATTCCAGATGTGCCTTGACGTTGATGGTGTCGCCAGCTTTATAGGCTCCTCCCGCTAAAGGGTCCATAACGAACTCAAGGTCATAATTAAAAATCAAGTTAATATCAATCTGATCACGGTTTGCTCCCTTGACCTTAAGCTTCCAGTCTCCTTCAGTCGGCTTCGTCAACTTAACTAGTGAATAAGACGTTGACTTCGAGTATAAAACGCCTGCTGAAGGAATCGTCTGCTGTTGTCCGTTTGGATCAATCAGCTGGATTTCCACCGGCTTTAAAGACATAATGGATATATTCGCCTCAAGAACGTTGGCGTTAGGAATCGGAATGGTTACCTCTTGAAACGCACCGTTTGCTGTAAAGCTTTGTAGAGGAACAACCTTAAGCTTCAGGTGACTGGCAAAGATTTCACTTAATATCTGTGGTAGAGTGTCAGCCGTATCGGTAACAAAGGATTTTCCGCCCGTATCGGTGGCAATTTTTCCTAAGGCAGCTTTATTCAGCTTTCCGTCGGCATTTAGACCAATGGTATATATGCGGATTCCTGCTGCCTGTGCTTTTTTAACAGCAGCGGCCAGCTCTTGATTCGACTGATCCTGAGTTCTGCCTGTATTAAGCGAGTTGTTTCCATCCGCTAAAAGCACAATCATCGGGTGATGACCGCTTTCACGACCTGACTCCAGTACCTTAACCGCTTCCCTCACGCCAACCGCAATATCCGTGTAGGGTCCGCGATCCAACTGATCAATAAAAGTTTTGAGATCTTCTTTATCCTCAGGAGATTGAATTTTGAGCAATGCCTTTTCTCTAACAATCTGATCGGTGTAGGCAATCACGCCAATCTTATCCCCTTGAACAGAGGTCATATCAATAAACATCTTCATCGCTTCGTTGGCTACTTTATTCCGGTCACTATCGTTCATGGATGTACTGACGTCAACAGCCAGTACCGCATCCAGCTTCTGGTCTGTATCTGCAGCGTAAGCCCGTCCCACCTGAAACGGAGAAAAGAGTAGACATAAAAGCAACAAGAGCGGCAACAGCCGAGATATGATTCGTATTTTCTTCTTCACCATGTAATACCTCCGGTTACTTGTCCGCAGTAACCAGCTTAAATAACAACTGGTCAAACAGCAGCGCCTAATAGTAGAATGAACTTATATTCACTTTCTAAGCTAATCTATTTGGTCATTATCGCAAATTCAGCTGACTTTTCCCTGAACGTTAGTC
>JAIMBU010000742.1 GCA_023511325.1 Gorillibacterium sp. | reverse complement strand
GAATTCAACATTTGAATATTCCATCTGTTTTTATCAAGATATACCTTTCGGCGACTCTTTGGCAAGCGTTGGAAGTGCCAGAATTCCTCACCATGTTTAATTTAGCGTGGAATAGTCTCTCGATTTCGGGGGTATTCCTTTCAGTGGCATCCTGTATAATTGTCCTTGATTGAAGGCGCTTTCAATATGTTTCAAAGCGATAAAGGAGGATTGTCATGAGAAATGAACCAAATCAAGAGCTGAAGAAGATGCCTTTCCGTGAAATTGGACTGCCTGTGGACGTACGCGTCCGGGATCTGGTTTCCCGGTTGACTCTAGAGGAGAAAATCAGCCTGATGCCCACGCGCCAGGCGGCGGTGGCCCATCTAGGAATTCCAGCCTATCGCGTCGGCGGCGAAGCGGCCCATGGGGTAGCCTGGATTGGTGAGGCGACGGTTTTCCCCCAACCCATTGGACTAGCCTGCACCTGGAACCCAGAACTGATCGAGAAAATCGGCACAGCCGTTGGCACGGAAGCCCGGGTGTATCACCATCGGAATCCAGAAAAACACGGATTGACCTTATGGGCACCTACTGTGGATATGGAGCGGGACCCTCGGTGGGGACGCACGGAGGAAGCTTACGGTGAGGATCCCCATCTGACGGGACGGATGGCGACGGCTTATGTAAAGGGAATGCAAGGAGATCATCCCGTATATTTGCGGATGGCCGCTGCCTTAAAGCACTTCATCGGCAACAATAATGAGCTGGACCGACTTTCCTGCTCCTCCAGCCTCGACCCGCGCAATCTGCGGGAGTATTATTTGAAGGCCTTCGAACCGATCATTACGGAAGGCGGCGCCCGCTGCATCATGACCGCTTACAATTCTGTCAACGGAACGCCAGCTATCGAAAGTCCGCTGGTACGGGAAGTGGTCAAAGGAGAGTGGGGATTACGAGGATTTGTCGTCTGTGACGGCCAGGACCTGTCCCAGACGGTGAATTATCACCACTACCATGAAACACATGCGGAATCCGCTGCTGGTGCTGTTAAAAGCGGAGTCGATTGCCTGACGGACGATCCGGAGTTGGTTCAGGCGGCAGTGCGCCAGGCCTTGGACGAGGGGATGCTGAACGAAGTGGATCTGGATGAAGCGTTGACCAATGTGCTGCGCGTCCGCTTTGAACTGGGGCAGTTCGATCCCGCAGAGAACAACCCCTACGCTCAAATTCCGGAAGCGGCTCTATGTAGCAAGGAGCACGCCGATCTGTCTCTACGGGCGGCCCGGGAGTCGATCGTGCTGCTCAAGAACGAGAACAGCGTACTTCCTCTCGACCGGAACAAGCTGCACAAAGTGGCTGTCATCGGCCCGCTGGGTGATGTTCTATTCCGGGATTGGTACAGCGGCAGTTACCCTTACACGATAACGCCCTTGGCGGGTATCCGCAGCAAGCTGCCAGATAAAGAGGTCGTCTTCCGCGAGGGCTGCGACCGGATCGCTTTCCAGTCACGGCAAAACGGACGATACGTAGCGACTACTCAGGGGGTGGAGCGGCTTCTGGTGGCGGACCAAACGCAGCCGGCGTTAGCTGAGGCCTTTGATCTTACCGACTGGGGCTGGGGAAATGCCACGCTGAGGTCTGCCACGGATGGCCACTTCGTCACGACCTTTGATGACGGTAGCCTCTCCGTAACAGCGGAATCCGCTTTTGGCTGGTTCGTGAAGGAGCAGTATAACATGGCGGAGCAAAATGACGGCAGTGTCGAGCTTCGCTCATGGAATGGACAGCCGATTGCTGTCGACCAGGATGGAGAGCTGCGGGCCTCGGCCGAAGGGAAGGCTGAGCGCTTTGAAAAGCGGGTGCTTGCTGATGGTCTGGCAGAAGCGGTCGCAGCCGCCCGGGAGGCGGATGTGGCCATTGTCTTTGTGGGCAACAACCCTGTTATTAACGGCAAGGAAGAGATTGACCGTGAAGATATTACACTTCCGGCCGCTCAGGACCGGCTGTTGCGGGCTGTGTTTGCGGCGAATCCCAACACGGTAGTCGTCATCACGGGGAGCTACCCGTTTGCCCTGAACGGGGTGGCTGAACAGGTACCTGCCATTCTGTTCATGTCACACGCGGGCCAGGAAGCGGGCGCAGCTGTGGCCGATGTCCTCTTCGGTGATTGCAATCCAGCTGGTCGACTCAACATGACCTGGTACCGTTCGGTAGAACAATTGCCTGATATCATGGAATACGACATCATCAAGGGAAAACGGACATACCAATATTTTGATGGCGATCCGCTGTATGCCTTTGGACACGGGCTTTCCTACACCGATTTCACTTACAGCGGTCTGTCCGTGCATCAACCAGCTACCGGCAATGAATGGGAAATCATCGTGAGCTTTGACGTAACCAACACGGGTAGTCGGACAGGAGACGAGGTCGTTCAGCTATATGTTCGAGCCGAGGCCTCCCGAGTCGTCCGGCCGATTAAGACGCTGAGAGCATTCCAACGTCTGACTCTCGAGTCTGGCGAAACCCGCACGGTCACCTTCCAGTTGCCTGTACGGGAACTGGCTATGTGGGATGTGATTCAGGG
>JAIMBU010000741.1 GCA_023511325.1 Gorillibacterium sp. | reverse complement strand
CTCCCATGGGAACACCTCCTCGTTAAGCTTATTATTCCTTTTCTCTTAACGAGTGTCCACTTTCTATTCTAGGCGCAGGCACAGTACTAAATGTTCCGAAATCCATCAGATGAGCGATTTAGCACTATGCGATAGTGTTAAATGCTAGTGCGCTCTCTCAAAAGACGGTGACGGTATTCTCAGCTTAGTAAGAGGACGAGGAATCAATAGGGATAAGAGGGTAGATGCTACCTCAGCTGTACCATTGATTTTCACATAGCGATGTTAGAGCACTATAGCTTCGAGAGAATATGAGGAAAAATATACGGTTTGATAAGCAAATTGTTTGGCGGTTACTTGGCTACAAGTACTGTTATGATGGTTAGCTTCCTCGTAAAAAATAAAACGACTGCATGACAGCAGTCGTAAGGGTAGTATTTATTTAGTTGGAATCGAGCTCAAGTGCTCCGGTGGAGGCATCCTTAAGGACTATTCTAGCTTCAAAAGGTTGATCATTTTTATCTTTGAATTTCAACTTGCTGGTTTTACCCTTCTCAATTAGGCTACGTGCCATGCTATCGGTGAGCATTTTACCGAGGCTATCCTTCCAGATGACAAAACCACAGCCGGTTTTGTAATTGCTGCAGCCATAGCCTTTGCGACCGAGGAAAATTCGTCCGCCACAGCCTTGTCGCGGGCACATTCCAATAACCGTGCCAGGTTCAGCCACGCTGGGCTTACGCTCGGCGGTACCGACCGCGCTGGGTTTACGCCCGGCCGCGCCAGCTGCACTGGATCTGCGCCCGGCGGCGCCCCCGCGAGCGCGGTTGCCGCCTCGGCCGCTCTCCGCCGCTTCGCCGAAGGCATCCCGCGCCGCGGGCGCTTGGCCACGCACCTTCTCCACGATCAGCGTGGCAAATTGCTTCACCTTGTCCATGAACGCGGTGTCCGAAGCCTGACCTCGAGAGATTTCATGGAGCCGACGCTCCCAGTGTCCGGTCATCTCAGGTGAAGTCAGCAGATCGACTCCGGCTGCGCGGATCAGCTCAATAGCCATGCGGCCCTTTTGCGTAACCATGATCCGTTTGCCCTGCATCTCCACATACCCGACGAATTTGAGCCGCTCAATCGTAGCTGCTCGGGTGGCAGGTGTGCCTAGACCAGAATCCTTCATCGCCTCGCGCAACTCATCGTCCTCAACCTGTTTGCCTGCGCTTTCCATAGCTTTGAGCAACGTGCCCTCCGTATATACCTTGGGAGGTTGTGTTTCCTTAGCGATTGCCCGAGCTTCTTCACAATGCACCGAACCCGCAGCATCGAGGATAAACGGTGAGGCGATTTCCTCTGCTTCCTCCTGTTCGGCTTCAGAAGCACTGTCCGACGTTTTTTTCTTATCTGAGCTACGTGTTTTACCATTGTCCGTTCCAGCATAGACAACCTTCCAGCCCTCGGATACAAGCTCTTTGATTGTCGTCTTGAATGTCTCCTGAGCAACCTCGGTCAGTACAGTATGGACCTTATATTCAGCCGCAGGATAGAAATGGGACAAGAATCGGTGAATGATCAGGTCGTAGATCTTTTTCTCATCCGGTGCGAGGTTACCGGGTTTTTTTCGTGTAGGCAGAATAGCATGGTGATCCTCAACTCTTGCCGGGTTGCAGACCGCTTTGTTGTTTTTGTGAACCAGACTGCGATTCGCTCCGGCCACAAGGCTGCTATAATCCGTTCCAGCTAGCATATCCAAGGAATTATGCATCTCCGGTATATTAGCCTCGGTGACATAGTTGGAATTTGTCCGTGGGTAGGAAATAACTTTATGCTTTTCGTATAGAGCCTGGGCAAGATCCAGTGTTTTCTTAGCGGAAAAGCCCAGCTTAGCATTCGCCTCCCGCTGCAAAAGCGTCAGATCATGTAGCTTGAAGGGATACTCCTTCGTATCCTTCTTCTCGTAGGAAGCAATGCTCGCGGGCTTGTCATGAACCTTGGCTGCTAACTCATCAGCCTTCTTAGCATCCGTGATCCGTTCTCCTTGCCAGAGTCCGCGATAAAGCGTGTTCTCCTGACGAAAGAATCCTTGCACCTCATAGAATTTTGCCGAGGCAAAGGCTTCGATCTGCTTCTGTCGATCATAGATCAGGGCAAGAACAGGCGTCTGCACACGTCCCACGGAAAGCAAGGTATTGTGCCGCGTCGTAAAGGCACGTGATCCATTCATGCCCACTAGCCAATCGGCTTCACTACGGGCGCGGGCAGCCTTGGTAAGGTTGTCATATTCAGAGCCGTTCTTCAGCTCAACAAACCCCCGGCGAATCGTTTCTGGCGTTAGGTCTGAGATCCACAGGCGTTTTACCGGCTGTACGAGCTTGAGGTGCTGGCGGATATAGTCAAAAATCAGTTGGCCCTCCCGTCCAGCATCACAGGCATTGACGATGCGATCGCACTGTTTGCTGAGGTCGGAGATCACCTTTAACTGATCTTTTGTGCGGAATACGGGAAGCAGCTTGAAGCGCTCAGGAATAATCGGAAGGTCGCCGATATTCCATTTTTTGTAGCGGTCGTCATATTTGTCGGGTTCGGCAAGGGTGATCAGATGACCAAT
>JAIMBU010000740.1 GCA_023511325.1 Gorillibacterium sp. | reverse complement strand
TGCTCGCCGTGCAGTACCTGATGTACCGCAGTGGATTGGAGACACTTGATGAAATTAAAGTGATCTGTGTCTTTCATATAATCGGTTTGTTGCTGGAAATCTACAAGGTCAGGATGGGTTCATGGGCATACCCTGAACCTGGATTTACGAAGTTCCTCGGTGTACCGCTCTATAGTGGATTTATGTATGCAAGCGTAGCTAGCTTTATGTGTCAGGTCTGGCGCAGACTGAAGATGGACATGACCGGCTGGCCGGGGCTTACTTCTGCGGGATTATTAGGAGGAGCCATCTATCTGAACTTTTTCACTCATCATTTCATTCCTGATTTTCGTTGGTGGCTGACGGCGCTTGTGCTTGTTGTCTTTTGGAGAACATGGATCATCTATCGGGTCCAGACTACTACTTATCGAATGCCCTTGACACTGGCTTTTTTCATTGTAGGTTTTTTCATCTGGTTAGCCGAGAATATAGCTACATTTTTTAATGCTTGGAAATATCCGGACCAGCACCAAGGCTGGCAGTTGGTTGGCTTTGGCAAAATCAGTTCGTGGTTCCTTCTGGTGATCATTAGCGTCATTATTGTCGCCCAGCTTAAACATGTTAAAGCTAGACGCTAAAATCCCAACTAATGCGACGCATAGCAGCGCGATCAGCATAATGGATAATGACTTTAGTTTTATGGGAAAATACTCCTTCGCGCAAAATTTATTCATGTTAGAAACCCAGCCAATAACGAGGACTTCATTTTTTCAAGCAACAGCATTCCAGCGTTTTTTTGGTTTTCTGAACCAAGCATGTTTGCAGATATGGTACAGACATTTCCGTAAGTGCTTATTGATACTTGAAATGAGGGGGCCGGCCTGTATGCACCACATAGACAACATTCCGTTATCGCGGCTCCTTGAAAAAATATTTTATGCTCATCTATAACTCCCAAATTTGAATACGAGGTTGGTTCAATTGAATAACAACGTTTAATGATAAGCCGTACAATTCTTTTGGGAAGTATTGAATGTAATATTTGAAGAAGTGACATCAGCTTAAAACAGGTGTATTCATCTTTAAGCCGTTCCATTTTCTTATGGATAACCAATGCCGTTTTAGCTATCCCGTTCTCCCGCACAAGCGGCACGCGACATAAGTATTTCCCCGTCATATTGGCAATGGTGAGTTTGTTATTTTGCCTGTCGTACTTTCGCAAATCTGCCGGACAGGGAATTGCTATTTCTTCACATAAGATATAATCCTTCAATGTGTGGATATAGGCTGCCATAAATACATCATTTAGTGTGACATCCAGCGAGTTTGCTTTTTTCTTGATAGTTGCCATCTGAATTGCTGATAGAGTAACCTTTAGAGATACGGGCAACTGATTTGTTGACTCTTTCGGAAGTAATGCAGGTGTATCACCCTTATGTAAAGGGCTATGGCTGCGCCGGATTCTTTGCGATGCAGTATGGTAAAGCAGTGGGACTATACTACGATGATTGACCTCCTCTGAAGCCACCGAATCATGCTTGTTATAGAACCTGCATAGTAAAGCAAGATACTGCAATAAACCTGCTCCATCGGCTAAGATATGGCTCATACAAATTTGCAAGCTATCGCTATCACTTTGATGGTAAATGTTTATTTTAAGTTGCGGCCCTACCTGCAAATTCCATATAATATTGTCGCAGTGGTCATTCTCTGAAAAGACTTTGATAATTGAATCTACATCATGCCCAGCCGGACACCACCTGTTCTTTTGATAATCATAGCGGCACAGTATTTGTGGTACAATCACGGCTGTACAGCTTACAGCACTTTTCAGCCGCGCTAAGTCAATAAATGAACTGAATGTGACATAGCAATATACGATTGGGGTGTACTGTTCCATATAGATGGTTTGTATCAAATCAAGTGCTTTTCCGTTATAGTTTTTCTTTTTCATCCGTTCCACCCTTAATCCTGCGACCTATTCTTTTACAAAATCCTATCATCCTGTCTTGTATATAATTCCCAATACGCCTGAAACGGCTGTTAAAACAAAAATCAAAATAGTAATCTTCCAGCCGTTTGGTTGATTTATTCGATTCTTTCACTTAGTCACCTCGACACGTTTATATCCCCATTGCGTGTTTCCAACTCAATGGTTACATTGGGGGAAGAACCGATGATACCGGCTGCGGTATTGTCTGTAACCGAAAGCAGGTCAGCAAACGAAGTATCAATAGAACCTTCCTTAGTGGTTGCCGAGAATTTAAAGTCAAGTTGATTCAGAAGAGTGAGCGTGATATTGCCGTTTTTTGTGTAGGCTGAAAGATCGCCTGTCACGTCCGAAAAGGACGCTTCTATCATCCCCTCACCAGAAACGTGAAAGGAGCCAGATCCCTTTATGCCTGTCATAGCCAGCTTTCCGCCCTTGGATTCATAAGTGATGGCGCCGCTTGCATTGCTTATTGTGGTGTTGGCATTGGTGGTTTTAATGTGAATCGTGTCTGTTTCAACATGATCAAAGCCTAAATCTCCGTTTGTGCTGACAATTTTCAATGCTGATGCAGTAAATCCAGATCCCTCTACTGTACCGCTTGTAGTAGTA
>JAIMBU010000739.1 GCA_023511325.1 Gorillibacterium sp. | reverse complement strand
GGACTATGTACTAAACAAAGGAGGAAACATGCATGTCCGCAACACCCAGCATGGAAGATTATCTGGAACGAATTTATAAACTCATTGATGAGAAGGGCTATGCTCGTGTCTCTGATATTGCTGAAGGACTAGAAGTTCATCCTTCGTCAGTCACCAAGATGATTCAGAAGCTGGATAAGGATAATTATCTAGTTTATGAGAAATATCGTGGCCTTGACCTCACATCCAAAGGGAAAAAAATGGGGAAGCGGCTTATGGATCGCCACCTGCTGCTGGAAACCTTTTTGGCGATGATCGGCGTTCGGCCGGAGAATATTTATCCTGATGTCGAGGGAATTGAACATCATTTGAGCTGGGATTCGATTACTCGCATCGAAGCGATGGTTGAATATTATCGCAATGAGCCAGTTAAACTGGAAGAAATGCTACGGGCAAACAATCCTCTACCTACAGAAGGCTAATGAATTTAATCGATTTATCATAACGCTCGAAGCCCCTCAGCCAGAAAGTTTTTTATTTATCTGGTATGAGGACGAACTGCCCCTTCATAAGTAACAATGTTAAGCCTGTGTGCTTATGAGAAGGGAAGGATGCGTATGGAAGTGAATGCCGTCTTCCAAGGCGGGGGAGTCAAAGGAATTGGGCTGGCAGGGGCAGTTTGTGCAGCGCAGCGCAACAACGTTATTTTTTCTAGGCTGGCGGGTACCTCCTCCGGTTCTATTGTCGCGTCTTTGCTAGCTGCAGGTTATACCGGGGAAGAACTCAAGGAGATTATCCTGAGCACCCCTTTTTCATTCTTTTTAAAGAAATCGGTTTTTTTTCGCGTTAAGTGGTTGGGGCCTGCTGCCCGAGTCTATGTAAAGAAGGGGTTATATTCAGGAGACCGATTAGAGCAGTGGATTTCCGGCTTGCTCGCAGCTAAAGGAGTACGGTCATTCGGAGATCTTCCCGCAGGTAAGCTACAGATAATCGCGTCAGACATCACCCAAGGTAAATTGATGATCCTACCGACTGACATCGCTAAATATGGGTTTGATCCGGATTGTTTCTCGGTCGCCAAAGCGATCCGGATGAGCACAAGTATTCCTTTTTTCTTCGACCCAGTCATTATTCGCAAGCGGTATCAGAACGGCATTCGGGCAGAGCCATTTCGCGATCAGTTTGTTTATATTGTTGATGGTGGACTACTTAGTAATTTTCCCTTGTGGCTGTTTGACAAAGATACCAAGGACCCGACCCATCCCATTCCTACACTCGGATTCCAGCTAGTGGGAAGAGTGACGCGACATTCTCACAAGATCGTTGGTCCGCTATCCATGTTCCGGGCGTTATTTGATACGATGATGGATGCTCATGACGAACGTTACATTGATGATGATCAAGGGTTTCGCACGATCAAGATTCCCTCTTCTGGTGTGGGCACAACGGAGTTTAATATTAAGCCAGAGCAGAGCTTGGAATTGTTTGAATCGGGCGTGCAGGCGGCAGATAAATTCTTTCGAAAATTCAGTGTGAGCCGCTATATGCAAATGGTTGCGAAAACAAGTAAAGTCCCTCATTAACGAAAAACGAAAAAATGCTCTTTCGGTGAAAACCGAAAGAGCATTTACCTTTTTAACAATGGGAAGGCTTAGTGAAACTTGGGCTTATCATCAGGATAATCTTTGCTGCCATTAATTACGCGAAAAGAAACAGTTTTACTTTTCTTTTTGGCAGCCCCATATCGCGAGGGGTATTGCTTGCGTTTCTTTTCTGACAGATAGTAATTGTAGCCGATGATCCCTCCGATAATCAGGACAGGCAACAGAATATTAGAGAGGTCTGTGATAGCTCCAATCAGTATCAGACCGAAAACGATGTAACTGCTTGTGCTGAATTTTCTAAACACATGCAATTCCTCCTTTGGGTAAAATCAAACGACCAGAGCCTCCGCAGGCATTTGGGCATCCAATTCCCGCATCCGGTTAAAGGAGGCGAGGGAAACCTCAACCATAGAGTCTTCAGGTTCTTTAGTCGTCAGTTTTTGTAGCCAGAGTCCAGGATATCCAAGATAACGTAATACAGGTACATCTCGCAAAGCGTTAGTCATTCGCAGAACCTCATACGATACTCCAATCACGACAGGAATAAGCACAATCCGCTGAATCATTCGTTCAATCACGTTATCATAAGAGAAGAAGGAGTAAATAATAACTCCAGTGATTACAGTTAAGATGATAAAACTACTCCCGCAACGGTAATGAAGTCGACTGTACTTCTGCACATTGGGAACGGTAAGCTCAACGCCCGCTTCATAAGCACTGATAACCTTGTGCTCGGCACCATGGTATTGAAACAGCCGTTTGATTGGTGGTGTAAACCCGAGAAAATAAATGTAGGCTAGCAGGAAGACGATCTTTATCGCACCTTCGATTAGGTTGTGAATAATGTTGTTCGTAAATACGCCGCGAAAAATAAAATCTTCAAGAAACATTGGCACAAGGGTAAAGATAAGCTTGCCCACTAAGAAGGATAAGATTCCAACTACGGCGACACCAAGGACAAGGCCAAAACGCTCAAAAACAGAAGGCTTCTGTTCAAC
>JAIMBU010000738.1 GCA_023511325.1 Gorillibacterium sp. | reverse complement strand
ATCTCGTACTGTCGATGGATCGGCTGCCGAAGCAAGGTGAGACAGTCCAGGGAAAAGCCATTCATTACGTTCCCGGTGGCAAAGGAGCGAATCAGGCAGTGGGTTGTGCTCGTTTGATGGCGGCCACGACGATGATTGGATGCGTGGGAGACGATGACTTCGGCAAAGCAATGATCAAGAGTCTTCAGATCAATAAAGTTGATGTCGCCGCTGTTGTGGTGAAAGAAGCTATTTCCTCGGGAATAGCGGTTATCTCTCATTCCCCTGAGGATAATTCCATTGTGATCATCGAAGGAGCTAACGGGTCTTGCAATGAAGATTTTGTTCACCCTTACGCGGCTCAAATTGCCGAGGCTGACGTTTTGATAGTTCAGTTAGAAACCCCACTTTCCGGAGTCCAGGAAGCATTGGCCATAGCTAAGCGAGCGGGAGTGACGACTATTCTTAACCCGGCACCTGCACGATTGTTAGACGACAAACTGCTTCGCCTTGCTGATTATCTGACACCAAACGAAACGGAATGGGACAGCTTAAGCGGCACTGAAAATAAAGGTGAGCAAGAGCTATGCGCCAGCATCTGTGCTTGGGAGAGCAAGTATACCTCTAAGGTGATTGTGACTCGTGGCAAGGAAGGCTGCTCCTACGTGGAGCACGGAATGCTAAAGACCATCCCAACCCCACGGGTAAAAGTTGTCGATACGACAGGAGCGGGTGACTGTTTCAACGCTGCCTTTGCTTGTGCTATCGCCCAAAAGCAACCCCTAGGGGAAGCCGTTAACTGGGCTGTAGGCTGTGCATCTCTATCTGTGCAACGTTTCGGAGCACAAGCGGGTATGCCCACACTTGAGGAAGCCCTCTCGCACAATATCAAGCATGACAACCACTAGTGGGAGATTCATCAGCACAACTTAAATCTCTGCTAATTAAGTTAAAAAAA
Source organism: Gorillibacterium sp. (assembly GCA_023511325.1). Classification (GTDB taxonomy): domain Bacteria; phylum Bacillota; class Bacilli; order Paenibacillales; family NBRC-103111; genus Gorillibacterium. The sequence goes on along the minus strand of JAIMBU010000738.1, from coordinate 1,646 downwards.
CGCTTCAATCCTCCTTGCGGGGGATTGAAGCGTTTTTTTAAATCGATTCACTCCAGCTTAGCTCCGTAAGAGCGGGCTAAAGCCATAGCTTGAGCAATATCAATACGAACTCCGGTCAGATCAAACGCTTTAAAATCGACTCCGTCCATCTTCGCACCGCGAAAATCAGCGCCCTTTAGCATTGCCTTAGATAATCGGGCATGGGTCAGGTCTGAATCGCGAAAGTCGGCTTTTTCCAGTTTGCAATCGGATAAATCGGCCTCTACGAAGCGAATCTTGCGCAACTGCTGCTTGGTTAAGTTAGTTTGGCGCAGATTGGTGTAGGACCAGTCACCTCCCAGGATCGTGATCGCATCCAGATTGGCTCCGGAGAAATCGGAACCGACCATTTTACACTCTTCAAACTTGGAAACAAACAGATTGGTATTGGCGAAGATACAATTAGTAAAGGCTGAGCCCTTATGTATCGAACCATTAAAGGAAGCGCCAGAGAAGTCACAATCGATAAACTGACAGCTCAGCGTTGTGCACTCATCTAACTCTGTGCCGCGAAATCGACATTTGGTGAAGGTACAGCGAATGAGCTCTCCTTCTCTCATCATCGAGCCACTGAAATCTGTAGCAGTGTAATGTTTATCTTCATAGGAAAACATCAGTTCAACTCCTGTAAAAGAAATGCCATAACTTCAATAATACCTTTTATTGTAGCAAAGGTCGATCGTTGCTACAATAAGTGAAAGAGTAGAATCTCTGCCAAGAAGAATGACGACACTTGATAATCTGCTATCACAAACAGGGGAAAGCGAATTATTTGTGCGAAAAGTCACAAAAAAAGAAGAGACTCCACTATCATTATGGAAAGTATATTTAGCCAGGCAGAGAAGCTAGTTTCTGCATTATTATAATCCAGTAATTAGTAAATCGAGAGTCTAGACAGGTCCAAATCATCACATGCAAGAAAAAAGCTCGAAAAAAATCAGGAAAATTCTTCAATCGCCCGTTTCATCCGGTGATTTTCTGTTTATTAGAGAGTAGGATTTTTTCTAACGCGATTGCCTTTTATTTAGGATCAAGTCAACAAGAGAACCCATAGATCGGGAATAAAAAACATATTTTTACGTCATGAAGTGACAAATTTAATAGAAAAGGTGTGTTACGCTATTCAGGCAATGTAAGACTTGGCCGAACGATCAGTAAAGGGCTAACCTGACTGAAAGGCAGGGGCGCAAAGTCACAGGTCTAATGTATGAGAGTACAATGACGGCTGGACTGCCTGGATAATCGGTACTTCTCATTTTGGAGGGAATACGATGATCCAATCTATTACGAAACATTCCAATGAGCTTGATCGAGAATGGCTGGAACTAATTACCCAAGCCTATGAACTAGGAATTAGTTCACACGAGATTAAGGAATTTTTCAAGGTGACCTGCAAACAAGAGAAATACGTTATCCTGCCTCCTGCATACATAGAAGGTAGACGTAAGAATGGTCGATCTATTTCTCATTGAAATAGATCGTTTTTTTTCTAATAAATATGGTAAAGACTTGGCCCATTATTTTCTAGATGGTCGGATGAACGTGTCAAATCACCCTCGTGTTTACTATACTAACTAGTGAAAACAAATAGATCCTAACATTACTAT
>JAIMBU010000073.1 GCA_023511325.1 Gorillibacterium sp. | reverse complement strand
ATCGAAGTCCCGAGCAAGCTCAATTCTCTATATTCTCTGTATCATGCCGATGCTTATTCCCTTCCAATCCATCATGCTGACCGTGCTGCAATTAGCGAATCGCCTGCATCTCTCGAACAGCACCTGGGGACTTGGCGCGCTGTATTGGGGCTTTGGGGCTCCACTTGCCGTTTTTATCTACCATGGCTTCGTAAAGGGGATTCCGATCGAGATTGATGAGAGTGCGACAATTGATGGAGCATCTGGTTTCCGCTTGTTCTTCTCAGTTATCTTCCCACTGCTGAAATCAGTGACGGCTACAATCATCATCATCGATGTGATGTGGATCTGGAATGACTTCCTGCTGCCACTCTTAATGGTCAATGGCTCGCCAGAAACAAAAACGCTAACCCTTGCGGCCTATACCTTTGTTGGCCAATACACATCAGATTGGCAATTTGCCATGACGGCGATGGTAATGGCTGTATTACCTTCCATTGTCGTATTTATCTTCATGCAGAAGTATATTGTCAAAGGAGTCGTAGCTGGAGCCGTCAAAGGCTGAGGAAACGCCTGCACACAAGAAAAACCGTCCATCATTCGGACGGTTTTTCTTATTGCATGAGCTTTCTGGGATGGACGATGTTTCGCTGATCGATTCCAAAGCTTGCTTACATGGATTTCTCTCACTTCTCGGTGATCACCGAGCTACCATCGGATTCCAAATGATAGCTTTGAACAAGCATTTTGCCATCCTGATAATGATAGCTCGTGGCGAGTACAGCAAGCGAGTTCAGTTGCAAGTTACCAAACCAGACCAAGCGTTTGGTTGTAAGTGTATTCTCACCCCATGCAACAGCTCCAATCGGGTCGATTGTTAACGCATGCGTTCCCGTAAACAACCTGACGTCCATAAAATCCATGCGTTCTCCTTTCGGCAGCTTCACCATCCAGCTTCTATTGTCCTGTACAGATACAATAGAGAACTCGCCACGTTCAGGAACATAAGTCGTCTTAAAGGCAATATTCTCTCCACCCGCTAAGATTACCTCGGTATACTTGTCTTTGTCTCCTACATATACATTCAGAGCATGCACTCCCAGTCCACCATTTGCTCCCTCATTGGTTTCTAAAACAATGTCCGCAATCCCATCGCCCGTTATATCCTCCACATGTATTTGCTCAGGGTCTATAATATTATAGCCCTTGACTTCAAGCTTCTGGATCAAATTCCCACTGAGATCCCATATACCGAGATATCCGGTATAACCCTCGCCCGCCACGAGCGGTAGATTGATCAGTGCGATGATCGACTCCTGCTCGGAGCCGAACAGCTTTCCTTTCTCGGTCATTTTTGTCAAGGCACCTGCTTCGATCGTTAGCCCTTGGTCGTTGTTGAGCGGTATGCTGATTGACCCTTCTGGTGTTTCTACCGCTGTTTGATTACTTGGGACTGTGCTCGGCACCAATGACATCAGACTAGACCCCACACCAGGTGAGAGTGACTGCGTGCTGCTTTGTGTGCAGCCTCCGATAAGTAGAAACCCTAAAGCACAAACCAATATACGAAAGCCTCGCATCTAATCATCTCCTCACCTCAATAGACGATTCAAACGAACTAAAAGATAGACGGGTATACGACTATTATTGCCTAACGCAAAAAACAGAGGGTTTAGCTTCCACCCCCTGTTTAACCTTTAGCTCAAAATGCAAACCATATGTGGTTAAAACAAAACACCCAGCAGCAAAAGGGACTTTCGTCTACCGTTGCCGAATCCGCATTCTCTTTATTCTTCCTCAACAATCCACGAGCCTGCCAAGCCCTTATCCATCAAGTAATCCATTTCAAGATCCAAAATAGTTTCTACCGTTAGTTCATCTAGCTTTACGTCTGGACGGCTTAACACATAATCCACAAGATCATCACTATCGATCTCGACTTCACCCTTAGCATTCGCCTTTGCGCTACTCAGGAACGCCTGTCCATGCTGCAGAATGACAATAATCTGACTCGCGTCAACTTGTGTTTTGGCCGTTATGTACTGAATAAGCTCTTGTTCAATGATCGGCTTGCTCATGGGTCATCATCTCTTTTCAGGTAATGGTTAGTGTTGATATTGTATCATATCGAAGTAAGCCTTAACTAAATATAAGGCTTATTAAGTAAACTTTAATCAGGTCGAAGAGCTGATGCCCTTGTGCCGGACGGCTATTCTGTATTATGTGCAGGATAATCCTTCTTATAAAAGCGGCTTAGTAAATAGCCGAAGAGCGAGGCAAGCGATTGTTGGAATAGCATGCCCAGAACAACCGGAATAGCAACGGGTGCAGGGAAGTACGTTACCGCGAGGACCGCACCTGCACTAATGTTGCGCATTCCCCCATTGAAGGTGAGCGCCACGACGGTATCCTCTTCCCACCCCATTAACCTGGAGACGAGAAAACCAATGATATAGCCAACAGAGGCAAAAGCAAGCACCACAAGGGCGATCTGCAGTAAGCGTAGGTTGATGTCTCTCAGATAAGGGGCAATTACAGAGCCATTGATCGCAACGACCAGGCCCATCGCTATCTTGGAAAAGGGACTTAACCGCGGACTCCACCTCGCCTTCACCCGGCCCTTAGTCCAATCATTTATCAGCATCCCGATAATAGAGGGCAGAACAACCATAAGGAAGAGACTTTGCATCATCGCATTGATATCCATCGTTACCCGGGTTCCAACCAGAACAGAAAGGGTGTAAGGAACAATAAAGGGAGATAGAATCGTGTCGATCAGAATGATCGCCAGCGTCAGTACGGTATTTCCTTTGTAAATTCCCACCCAAACAAAGCTGCTGACACCTGTTGGAATCGCCGCCGCAAGAATAAGCCCGGTAATGGTGAAGGTATCCTCACCAAAGGTCACATTGCCCAATCCCATGGCTAGTAGCGGCATCGCGACATGGAGAATCAATAAGCAGGCGAAAAGTGGAGCAGGCTTGCTCAACACTTTATAAAAGTCTCTAAAGGTGGAGTTAATACTCCCAGCAAAGGTCATAAAAGCAAATATCCAGGGAGACAGATAGGTATAACCCGACAAGTGGCTTCCAAGCAGCACACCGATAAGTACACTAACCGGGGTAATCAGTGGCATAACCCGCTCCAATTGACGGTTTAAGCGATACAGCATTGCATAACTTCCTTTTTTAGGCGCGATAGCTGAAATTCATTATGCCTTTATCTGTGTCTAATGTTGCTGTACACCCAATAGGTAATATTGCATGATTTACGCCGTGTCCAAAAAGTAAACCTGCTATATGATTCATGAATTGGCTTTGCTCGATATGTGATAAGTATGAGCTAATCTCAGCAAGACTACTAAATTTCTCATGGTCTTCTAAAAACAGCACATACTTCTTTTTATCATCATATTCAAAGTATTTACTGTCAACAAGAAGGGCAAAATTTCTCGTGTATCCTCCTATAAGTATACCTTCACAAAGACCATTATGTATAGATTTCCATCTGCTATTACTAACAAATGCTTTAACATTTCCATCAAGAAAATGGGATGAAAATTGAATATAATCGTAATATCGTAAATCCTCAAATGTACCAGGAGCTTGACCATAGTATGTAATTAGCATTGTTTTCGCATAAATGGCGTTAAGTATCGTAGTACCATCACTGTAACTACAAAAAATTTTGGGATGCTTTTTTATACCTTCATAGTCAATGTAAGGTAATAGCTCATTACCTCCATTGCCACCGCCAAAAAAAACCATTTTTACATCTTCATCGAAAATCATATTGTTAAAATCATCCGCACGTTCTGTTTCTGTTGCAGAATAACCATACGTATTTTTATAAAAATTTTCTCCTACTTTTACTCGAAATCCTTTAGATTCTATAATCGTTATTATGTGTTCATACCGCTCAATAGAGGCTACGTGGCTGGGAGAAACGATCCCTATCGTATCACCTTTGCTTATCCTTTGGGCAATCACAATTTCACCCTCCCATCGCACAAAGTATAAAGTAACTTTAATAATCTGTAGTATAGCATTCTAACAGCAAAAAAAAATAATGTTTATAGCGGAACAGTATAAGTCCTCCCTCATACTGTTCCGCTGCGATAATGCAGACTATCCTCCCAGTTGATCACCAAGCGAGTAATATCATCCTCAGCAAGCCGAATGCCAAACTGTACTTCCACTAGCGTAAGTGGGGTTATCGCCCTCACTGCATGCCTAGTGCCAGAAGGGATCTGCAAAACATCGCCCGGCCCAATTTCTTGTAAAACTTCATTCAGCATGACTTGTCCCCTACCTGCAAGAATAGTCCAGACTTCTTTTCTATACTGGTGCTGATGATAGCTGGTGTTCTTTCCGGGGTAAAGCTCGATTAAGCGCGTTAAGACATCTTCTTCCAGCGGGTTTCCCGAACACTCATCAGACCAAGTGTGATCCAGAATTCGGCAAGTCCCCCAACGCTTCTCCTCAACCAGTGGTTTCTGGCTCACCGAGCTAAGTTGCTCTTTGATCTGGCTTGCACTTGCGATATGGGCTACAAGAATTCCATCAGGACTTGCTGCGACAATAATATCAGGGATATCAATGACATGGATTTTAGTTGGAAGTTCGTTAACTAGATAGGTATTGGCCGAGGCTCCCGTGATTTGCCCATAGCCGATCACATTTGCTTCCAAGTGAGTAGCTAACGTCTGCCAACTGCCTAGATCCTTCCACTCTCCTGCATAGGGGAGAACAACCGAATGTTTCGTCTTTTCTACTACCTCAACATCGAAGCTAGCCTCAGGAAGCTGTTCGTAGCAAGTAAGCAGGTCTTGATACAAGCTGGGCAACCCTATCTTTTTTAAATAAGGCAGTAAGAAGGCTAAGGTAAAACCAAAAACACCACAATTCCACAAAGCTCCTCGCTTAAGCAACTGCATCGCTTCCAGTTCCTTCGGTTTCTCGACAAATTGCTCCACTTGCCAATAATTGAGCTGTCCCGTTACTTGGGGAACGATATAGCCCAATTGCGAAGAAGGGTGCTTAGGAGTCGCACCAATCAGTGCGAGATCAGCTTGTGTCTTAGCTAACACTTCTGGAATCTTGCAGATGAGTTCAAAAAAGGATGCTTCGGCAAACAAATCTACCGGAAGAACCACGATCGCTTCTTGAGGATCTATAGAAGTCAGGGTATAAAAATAACTGGCGGCCAAAGCGATTGCGGAGAACGTTCCTCGTTTGACAGGCTCGCTAATAATCGGAATCTGTTCACCAATATGATTACGCATAATTTCTACTTGGCTTTCATGCGTAACGATTACGGTTGAGCTAAGCAAGCCGACGGAATCAAGCTGTCTACATACTCTTTGAATCATCGACTCTTTACCGCCCTGTTCACTTGGTGCGGGAAGCAGCTTCAAGAACGCCTTGGATCGAACATCATTGGAGAGCGGCCAAAGCCTTTTGCCAGAGCCTCCAGATAACAAAACGACTCGCAAGACACATCACCTCCTCAAGGGTAAACACTTTTCTTTTTGACCACCGTGACAATCGCTTGATGGAACTTTCTACCGGCACGATCCCAGGAATACTTGTGTGCATCCTTTCTTCCCTGCTGCCCCTTGCGCTTACATAGTTGGGGGTGCTCAAAAGCGACTCTCATCTGCCGCTTTAAGCTTTGGAGATCTGGCTCTGCCCACCGCTGCCCTTTATCGGCAAAAAGATAGCGAAAGCTCCGAGCAATTGCGTCCCGTGGATTCATCCCTCTGGTTGGGTGTTTTAACTCATAGTTGACCAGGAAGGCATTCTTATTCGTCAAGAAGTCCATCTGGCCGCCCCAGCCTGTAGCAATTACCGGCAGACCGCTTGCCAAGGATTCAAGAAACGGCAATCCAACTCCCTCTCCTCGGGTCGGAAGCACAAAAGCATTGCCCAGTGTGTAGATCCCCCTCATTCGCTCTGGCGAAAGGTGCCGTGACAGGATAATAACCGGGGCGGTTTTCTTACGTAGCCCCAGCTTTTTCTTATATGTGAGGATGCGATTGCGAATCCAGGCGTCGTTCTCGAACGCTGCATAGCCGTTTGTCTTGATAACCATCAGTACATTATCTGCAGACGAGAATTCCTCCCAATAAGCCCTCAGCAGAGCTTCGGGGTTTTTGCGGTGCTGGAACCCAAATATGGAAACAAAGACAAAGGCTCCTTTGCGGCGCGGCATAGTGAAGCCCTTATTTTTGGGCGTGAACTTGTCGGTGTCCACTCCGTGCGGCACAAGAAAGATTGGAACCGTCACTCCACTATTCGTCATCGCCCGCTTGTTATGGAGGGAAGGTACACATATGGCATCAAATTTATTGATGTTGCGTAGCCAACTCTCAGGTATCCTTGTCGTCTCCCAAACCGTATTGAGAATAATCCGATCAAAAACCTTTCGCTCTTTCTCAATATCGATCAGGTTGGGTGGGTAATGATAGATCAGAATGCGGTACTTGTGAGATTCACCCTTAACGTTGGAGCGACTCCGCTTCGTCTCAACCCTCGTCGTTAATCCTTGACGTCTTAATGCGTGAACATATGCCCTGCTAGCAATCCCAAGTCCACTGGCTCTGCCTATTGGTCCCCTCCATACCACTTCAATGTCTTTCAAGGTAATGTTTCCTTGCGTTTATTCTGATCCTTAAGGACTAAATTCTTGGGAGCTATAGCATGTTTGGGAGCTTTGGCATGCTTGGAGGCCTTCGACTGTTGCGGCTTGAGGAAATAACCTCTGCGTTTATGGAAAGAGAGGGAGCGATACTTTCTAGCCAACTGCTTGCGTTGCTCAATGGATAGCTTAGTTATGCTCTGATGCAAATCTTTGTTTAAGGCCTTTCGAAAAACAATTCTGCTGGGGTCCTGAGCGTAGAGGAAGTTTCCGTAGGTTTCAAATTCAGAGTAGGCGTACAGCTTTGTTTTATCAATGTTTTGCAGAATGGCCTGATACCAGCTTGTATGATGCTTGGCCTCAATCGCTTTCTTTAGCTCGCTTACCTTTGCCTTCTCCAGCAGCATATAGTGAGTAACAAAGGATGAGGGTGAGGTGACCTTCTTACCCAGCAGCTTATGATAGGCTTTAAAATACTGCTGGTGACTCCATCTGCGGCTATAGAAAACCTTCTTGTTGCCTTCAAGGAAAGTATGCGGACGAATCAGCACGGTATCTGCATCCATGACCAAATAAAACTTAGCAGTGCATAACGAATCCCCACACCACTTCAGCAACTGTTGGAAAATCCAGCCCGAACGGTCCCATCTTTTGGAGCGATAGTTAATATGCTTCTTAGTAATGGGGAGCAAGGTATCCTCATCCACGAAAGTGACCTCAAGCCTACGGCACAACTCCATGATTCGTTTTCTTTTGGGTGCAACGATCAGTATTCTTCCGATTGGATGGTTAATGTTTTCTCTGGCGGATGCAATGACATAGGGAAGTGTGGCTAAGTCCTTCTCAATCGCCGGGATCAGAATATCTATCTTTGTCTTGCTTGTCATGGTTGTGGTCGTCGTTGACACGGCTTCATCTCCGATCAATCAAATATTGTATAGAATATGCCGGAATAAATCGAAGGGAATAGGCAGGCATGATAGCTATCTTAAGGTTCCGCTTATTGCACAAGGCTTAAGTACTCGTTCATGTACGAGGCAGGCTATTGCTGCAACTAGGCCCTGTATCTACCGTTGCTTTTTCACGCTTTTCCCGCTATGGTTTGAAAGACAGGAAAATCCAACCCCCTAAAGGATGACATGAGATTGACTAACGATAAGCAGCAGTCTGAATTTATATATACATATACCTGCCAAGAGGATGAGGTTTCTCTCTGCCACCTGGAGATGCGCGCACTCTTCGGAACTGAATCGTTAACCCCTGTTTTAAAAAGCCCAATCGAAATCGCCCCTGATCGCAGCCCCTTTATAAAAGAGCGGATTGAGGTCATGTATGAAGGGAACGACCTTCCTGATATTCTGAAGCAGGTCGAACACCTGGAGTTATTTGGCGCTAGCTTCAAAGTCATGATGGTGAAAATCAATGATCTTGATCCAGAGGAGCAAATCCATTTCAAGAATCGGCGAGCCATTGAACGCGAAATGGGGATGCATATCAATGGGGAAGCCGATATGTTGAACCCTGATCACTTATTCGGCCTGATCACGATGGATGGCCGTTGGTATTTTGGCAAATATGTCAAAGCCGAGGCGATGTGGCTACGTCATATGAAGAAGCCTCGCAACTATTCGATTGCACTCAGTACGCGTGTCGCCCGAGCTGTAGCTAATATCGCCGTTCCTGTGCCATTTGGCGTGAAGGCGATTGATCCTTGTTGTGGCATCGGAACCGTATTGGTCGAAGCTCTCTCGATGGGGATTCAAATCGATGGACGAGATATCAATCCTTTTATTGTTCAGGGGGCACGGCAGAATATCGAACACTTTGGATTTGCCGGAGAGGTTACTTTAGGAGATATCGCTGACATTGACACGAGCTATGACGTTGCCGTGATTGATATGCCCTACAATCTATTCTCTACGACTACGCCAGAGGAGCAATTCACCATTCTCAAAGAGGCACGGCGGATCGCGGGCAAAGTTGTGGTGATCACGATCGAAACTATCGATGAGATGATCGCGAACGCAGGTTTGACCATCACCGACCGTGGCGTTGCCAAGAAGGGTAATTTCTCCCGGCAGATTATTGTTTGTAAGTAATTGGAATCGAAATCATTTACACGAATAACCCAAAAGTTATAATGCTAAATCATATACACATCAGAAGCA
>JAIMBU010000737.1 GCA_023511325.1 Gorillibacterium sp. | reverse complement strand
GTATAACCCATATATTAAAGGATAATCTGACTATACCTGATGAATTTGATCAATACAATAGACATACGTCATAAATTCTCACATCATGGGTCAGTAAAAAATTCTATCCCCTTTAATATCGTCAGAAAGAGCGGCTCCAGTAGATAGCCGCTCTTTCCATTTAGCTCAATATCTTGTCGCAGTTAAGGCACAAATGACTAAATAACCTCAAGGACAACCATACCAATACCTGTCGCACACAAGCGACCATTTTCAAGTGAGCTCACACACTCTCCACCAAATCGGATCTGCCATTGCCCAAGTTCAGGCAATTCAAGTTGAGAATGCCCCACGGTCGCATGATATAGAACATACAGGTGACGGGTTGAGTCTCCACCCGCGTAGTCACGTAATGTATAGGCAACACATTGGTCTGGTGCTCCCTCAAAATATAAATGTGAACGGATATCTGAAGCATGCTTCATGCGAAAAGCAGGATGCTCTTTCCTCAGCGTAATCAGTTGACGAACAAATTCAACATCGTCTTGTCGTTCCGCACAACGTGACCAGTCCATCCAATTAATCGTATCGGGTGAATTATAGCTATTCTCTACCCCACCCTTTGTTCTCATGAATTCCTGACCTGCATGAAGGAAGGGAATACCTTGACTGGTCATTACAATAGCCGTAGAAAGTCTATGCATCGCTTTGACTATGTCATCATTCTTATCATTAGCCAGCTTCAATTTATCCCACAGTGTATAATTATCATGGCATTCTACATAATTAACACTTTGATCTGGTTCTGAAGCGTAGGAGTAAAACTGATCATTGAAATAGATCGCCCCCACTACACCTTTTTTCACCTCATCCGCTAAATTCCCCGCTCCTCCTACAAAGCCATTATCCTTTCCAAGAAAGGGACTTCCTTTCACAGCATTGCGCAAATGATCATTAAATTGACCGATTCTTGGCAAGCGTGGCGCGCTGCCTTGATTGGCTCGATCCTCCGGTGGCAAACCACATTCCATCGCCCAACCCTCTCCAAGCATGAGTATGGAGGGATCAAGCATATCCAGCTTGGAGCGGATCGTACGCATGGTTTCCACATCATGAAGTCCCATAAGATCAAATCGGAAGCCATCGATATGATATTCTTTTGCCCAATGCACAATGGAGTCAACGATAAATTTACTCATCATTTTTCGCTCAGAAGCCGTTTCATTCCCGCAAAAAGAACCATCCGCCAAATCCCCATTTTCCCGATAGCGAAGATAGTAACCAGGGACAAGCTTCGTGAAGTTGACTCTGTATCCATCATAAACATGGTTATACACAACATCCATAATCACTCGGATGCCTTTATCATGAAAAGCTTGAATCATCTGTTTCAATTCGCGGATACGAGATAAGGGATCATAAGGATTAATTGAATAAGAGCCTTCAGGTGCATTGTAATTCTTCGGATCATAACCCCAGTTATAGCGTTCTTCAGGTAAGCGTTCATCTACACTGATGGTGCTATAATCATAAATCGGAAGTAATTGGACATGAGTAATACCTAAGCTCGCTATGTGATCAAGACCTGTCGAAATTCCTCCGGGTCCGCGAGTCCCTGGCTCGGCAAGGCCCAGATACTTCCCCTTAAAGCAAGCACCGCTTTCAGGGTGAGATGACATATCTCGCACATGCAGCTCATAGATGATCGTGTTAACCGTATCAGTGAGCTCCGGCTTCACTATACTCCAACCCTCGGGATTTGTCGCTGAGAGATCTACGATGGCTCCTCGATCCCCATTGATGCCCAGTGCCTTAGCATAGGGATCAACAGCTTCATTCCATTGATTGCCGATTAATACCTTATAGGTATAAAACCAGTTAGTCAGATCTTTACAGACAAGAAGTGTCCACGTACCTTTTTCGCTTTGTTCAAGAGGGAGTTCTAGCGTAACCTCTCCTTCGCCAGTGGCAAATAGCACAACTTGAGCTTCTGAAGCCGTAGGAGCCCATAGTCGAAAAAAAGTCTCCGTTTGCGTATATGATACGCCAAGATCATCGCCTTCATATGCGTAGTGTTTATCAAAATCTTGAGAGAAAACTGAGATTCCACTTGTATCTGCAGGGGATCCGTAGTCAATTTTAAAATCTAGCTCTTGTTGAACAGCCATTTCACACTCTCCGAGTTCTTTGGAATTGATCAAGCTCTATTTCCACTATAATCGGCATGTGCAAGAGAAACGGTGATATATTTAACACAAATTAATATTTATTATTATTACATAGTATGCATCTTATCCAATTATTCTACGGACATACATACCCCTTGTACTCCATTAGTTTTAAAATTCTTTTCTTTTGTATGTTTTTTCCAAAACTCTCTGATAAGTTTAGAGCCTTCTGATTAGCGGTGAAACGGTCCGACGGTGGGGTTAGCACTCCGACCTGCTGTGGTGGGATCCTTCCCCTTCTTGAGGATAGAGAAAAAGCCGCTTCTAAAACAGGCGGCTTTAATTGCACTTGCTTGATGAGAATGTTTCAGAGTTCAGCAAAATCAAAAAAACCCGCAACATGTGCGGGTCCTTCTGTGCTTGGCAACGTCCTACT
>JAIMBU010000736.1 GCA_023511325.1 Gorillibacterium sp. | reverse complement strand
CCCATGGATAGGATGGTGATCGACTTGGACAAAAACATCGCTAGCGTAAGACCGACAATCGCAAAGGGAATAGCCAGCTTGATGAGTACAGGGTCCATCTGATGTAGCCGGGCATTATACCAAAAACTGATGTTCTGCGATACCTGAAAATAGGTAGCGAAAGCCTCCGAGATCCCGCTGAGGAAGGTTCCGATGATCGTGCCAAGGATGGCCATTCGCACGGGCGACAATCCGCCCGGCAGCAGCCAAGCCAAAGCAAATACAATGGCTGCACCCAGAGCCGAACCGATTAGGGAAAAGACAATTAACCCCATGGAAGAGATATGGGGAAAGAATATCATGCAGATCGTAATCATCACAACAGAGCCATCTGAGACACCCATAATAGAAGGGGATGCAAGATAGTTTCTTGTCATCCCCTGCATTAAGGCTCCCGATATAGCTAGAAAAGCTCCGATCATTAAAGCTCCGATCACCCGTGGTAGGCGTGACGTCATGACAATCTGGTGGTCGATGCTAGCCGAATTGAAATGAAATACCGCATCGACTATGGTGGAGACGTTAATACTCTTGGCACCATATAGAATCGAGAAAATGATCGTAACGATCATGACAAAAGGAGCGGCCAACAACAGATACTTGGGCTTTATTGTTCGATGCTGCATATCGTTTGAACACGCCTTGCTTCGTATTATTTGGAGACATTCTCCACTACGGCTTTCAAGAAGTTAATTCGACTCCAAGCAGGTCCACCTTCGGAAAGCGGGTCGATCACATTGACAAAAGCATGTCCGTCTTTAAATGCATTTGTCATCTGGATAATCGGGTTATTCTCAATATCCTTTAAGGAATTTGGCGCATCAGCATTCTCGCTGTCCGAGAACTGAATAAACAAATAATCAGCATTCATTTCAGCGAATTTCTCAATGGAAATGACCTCCTGTGCCTTAGCCGCTTGAATTTCAGCGGGAACCGTCAACCCAAGGTCAGCATAAAGGATGGGATTTACAAATACAGTCTGCGGATACACGTAAAGCTCACCGTTACGTACGCGAATGGCTACAACTTTCTTATCCTTTAACTTCTCCGTTAACTGCGCTCTTGAGGCAACTAGCTCTGTTTGGTACTGCTCAATCTCTTGCTTGGCTTTGTCCTGCTTGCCAGTCAGCTCTGCAAGCAGATTAAGGTTGGCCTCCCAGTTGGTAGCAATGTGAGAGACTTGGATCAGCGTGCCGATTTTCTGCAATTGCTCGACGACCTCAGGCTTAAATTTGGTTGTTCCCAGAATAACATCCGGTTTAAGCGATAGGATCGTTTCAAAGTTAGGCTCACTTTTCTCCCCAATCGATTGTGCTTCCGCCGTAATGGTTGCGAACCGCTCCGGGAACTTGCCAGCGAAGGTGATGGCGCCAACCGGATGAACATCAAGCACCAACGCGTCCTCCATAGCTTCCATGGAACCGGTTATAACGATGCGCTCGGCAGTCGCAGGAACCGTATATTCTTGATCTAGGTACTTGATCGTTTTTGTCTCTGCTGAATTTGTTGCTTGATCCGGGCTTGTACTATTCGTCGGAGCAATACTACTTTCAACTACTGCAGCGCTTTCGGTAGGTGCTACCGTGCTAGCCGTCTTATCGTTACTACTTCCGCATGCCGACAAAGTCAATATCAGCAAAAGGACCAGACCCGTGCTTCCTAGCATTTTCTTCATTATCTTGTAAACCCCTCTCATTCTGCGATCATTCTTGATTTTTCATTCCGTTTTTAATTGAGAATGATTATCACTTATGAATGATAAACGAGAAGCGTTGATTCCACCATGGACAAAATCCTGATTTACCATGGACTATTTCTCGGAGAACATCACTCGGACCGCATCAACGATTCGTTCATGTGCTAGAGGAGAATACTCCCGCCATGGGTCTGAGGGTAGGCAATAGAGTTGATTTTGGCGTATGGCCTTTAAGTTTTTCCACTCCGCTGTACACTGAATTCTTTTCCAATAGTCCAATGTCTCACTCTCCTGGCGAACCAGCAAGAGAATGCGATCAGCGTCTATTTCATCCAACTGTTCAAGCTGCACCTGCTCGTCGTATACCACACCAGCAGCGCTATGATAAGCCGGATGTACACCCAAATCACCATAGAGAACCTCAGCTAAAGTAGGACTGCAGTACAAATAAAGGTTATTTTTTAATAGCCGCACCACCACTACACGACTACCCGTTAACTCCTTCTTTAATGCATTTCTCGTTATATACACTTTACGGCTATAAGCCTCTAACCAGTTATCTGCTTCCCCTTGTTCACCTAGATACGCAGCGGTAGCAAGAAGTTGCTCGCGCCATTTCTTTTGATGGGATGCATCATACACGGGTGCCAGCTTCTTCAGCATTGCCATCTCTTCGGCAACTAGCTTCCCCGAGCTAATAATCACATCGGGCCGTGCTTCTTGCAGGAGGGCAATGTTGGTTCTCCAATCCATCCCCTGCCGATAGCCGCTGAGATGAACCGGAATGTCCTTACCGTAATATTGATGATAATAGCCCATCCATTTCGGGTGAAGTGGAGCAGCATAAGGA
>JAIMBU010000735.1 GCA_023511325.1 Gorillibacterium sp. | reverse complement strand
G
The DNA here is from genome assembly GCA_023511325.1 of Gorillibacterium sp. Taxonomy (GTDB): domain Bacteria; phylum Bacillota; class Bacilli; order Paenibacillales; family NBRC-103111; genus Gorillibacterium. Next base: position 2,599 of record JAIMBU010000735.1, on the reverse strand, counting down.
GATAAGCTGCTGCAGGCTCTGTTGAATGTCGTTTCCAATGCAACCCGATACGCGTCTAAACAAATCCGCATTCATGCTGGCATGAACAAAGATCAGGTTGAGATCACCATTTCCGATGATGGTGCTGGAATTCCTGCGGAAGTGCTTCCCTATCTGTTCCACCGTTTTGTCAAAGGAAATGACGGGGATACCGGACTCGGTTTGGCTATTTCCCGGGCAATCGTTGAACGTAGCGGCGGATTGATCCATGCAGTCAACGGTGAAGGTGGAGGAGCCATTGTTTCTCTTCGTTTTCCAGCTGTGGCCTAACACAATGGTTAATCTACCGCCGCGGATTCGGAACATAGTCGTGAAAAGCAAACTTTTAAAATAGAAGCTTCGTCTATTGATAGCAGAGGAAAATGGATTGGAGTGAAGCTTTGAAACTAAGCTATATTGTGAGCGCATTAGGTATTGCCGTTATTCTATCATCTTGTTTAAATACAGCCACGGTTTCTCCAAAAGTTATCAGCATAGCAAGCAGTTCTCCGGCAAATATAGCGAGCAATTCTCCCACAAATGCAGTCAACACTGCATCATTGGTGCAACCGGAAGTTGTTGAGGCTACTATAAAACATACAGATAGTCTGGTGCTTTATGAGCTTGATCCGGCTTGGTTTGAGAAAGCAACAAGTGAAATACCGAATTACAGCAAGGGAAACATCGACTATTTTGACCAGAAAGAAGTGGATAGCTTTAATCAAGGGCATAGCGTTACCTGGAGCGATCCGCTGGTGAGGACCCTGCTCAATATATCGAACCTTATTCCTGATGATTATCTGTTAGATCCGGAGATAGCCGATCAATTAAGCACGGGGCTTGGTAAGGACGGTAAACCGCGTAGGCTGATAACCAAAAAAGGGATTGTGTTTACACAGGTGGAATGGAACACAATAACTCATAACGGAAGCGTGGATATTGTCGTGCCCAATGGCGTAAAATATGAAGTCACCTTAAGGTTTGGCTCGGACTCTAATATTATGATTATCCAAAAAATTGCACAAATTCGCTAAGCTACGAGAGAGTTAAGCTATTTTCTTCATCGCTCAATGTAGAGAAACCGTTCACCTCAATCAGCCCTTGCAGCTGATAAGGATAGTCTATTTGTTGCTTAATGATCTCCACTGCTGCTTTGCCCACCAAAATTCCAACCATATATAAAGCCAGATCAATGGATGTAGATACTCCTCCGGCTGTAATCAGATCGCCATCTCTAACGATTCGAGTCCGGATGACCTTCTGGCAATACGGCTCTAGCAGATCATAAGCCCCCGGATGAGTTGTGGCTTTTTTATCCTGCAGAAATCCAGCTGCCCCTAGTAAAAGTGCACCTGTACAAACCGAAACCTTGTATTTGGCTTTATCTGCTTGACGCAACCAGGCAATAAATTCCTCATCAAATCGAAGCTTTCGCGTTCCCATACCGCCAGGAACAAATAATAAATCATATTCGGACAGGTCTGGTTTGACCTTATTTACCTTAACCGTTAATCCAAGCTCATCAGATATTTCTGCAGACAGTCCACAGATATCCCAGGTTGTCCCTTTCGTTTCCTCGAACTGATTCAGCCGATTAATGACATCATAAAACCCAATAAAATCTAAGAACGTCACTCCATTAAAAAGAACCAAGGCAATTCTCATAAATACCAAACCTCCCGTATATCTATTTCACTTAGCAGCATTATTTACAGAATGCTTTTCAACTCTTCTAAAGAACTCACAATAAAATCAGGCTTATTCTCCTGCTTCCAGCTTCGGTTATCCCGGTTAAGCCAACACGTGCTAATGCCTTCTCTGCGAGCTCCCAATATGTCAGATGCGGAGTCGCCGATATGTAATATTCGATGAGGCTCTAGTTGGATCGTGTTCAGGAGTGTTTTGAACATCATGTTGCTCTGATCATTTTTATAGGACCGGTGCTGCTCTGAAGTCATGACAATATAAGGGTTGCGCCTAAATGTGAGCGGAATCATCGTATCATCAGCGTCACTGACAATACTTATCTGATACCTCCCGCTAATATAATCTAAAAAATCCAACGTATCCTCATACATTTCCGCTTGCGCATGCTCGTTCATGATTATAATCGCTGCTTCACTACTAGAAAATGAAATGGTATTAGCGGTAAAATGGTGTTCAAAGCTGCTTGTAAATATCTCACGCAAGGTTGTAAAGCCATTGTTTTTTCTCATATTCGCTTGAACAATCTCAAGCAACTCTTTGCCATAATCGATAGACTTGGCTTGCGTAAACTCGTCCTTCAATATGGCTTTCCAAATTTCATTTTTTCTTGTATCTACATTTACTAAGGTTTGAAACATATCCAGACTTATGACATCATATTTCTTCATCTTACAACACCTCCTCATTGCTTGCCTGCTTTGTCTTTTATTCGATTTGAGCTACAGCCTTTACCAACCGGTAATACTTCTGATTTCATTCGTCAGTTGCTCCGCCATGAGAGCATGGGTTAGCGTAGTAGGATGACCGGTTTCCCCCATCCCATCTCGATCAGCATCAGCCATGTCAAACAAGAGATAATGCACCCGCTCATCTC
>JAIMBU010000734.1 GCA_023511325.1 Gorillibacterium sp. | reverse complement strand
GCTTGGTTGTAAACGCCAGTGCATCCTTGTAGCTAGTTGAGTTCTGATCATATTTGCTATCGATATACTTATAAGGTCCATTAGCAGTTTCTTGCCAGCCCAAGTTACCAAAAACGCCGGTCAGAATCGGATCAAATACTTTGTTGGCATTAACAGCGTTAGAATAGCCATAGGTATCCTGCTTATTATTCTGATCTGGATCGTTAAGGGTGAACTCAGTCAGAATATCCTCGAACTGCTCAATCGTTACCAAACCGTCCGCCGGTATGGTGATGTTAAGATTCTTCAGCCAATCTGCTCTGACCCAGAACCCGTCATTTCTGAGGATAGAGGTGCGGGGAATCCCGTAAATGTTCTCATCCTGATTCACCTTCAGTGAGTCCCACTCCGACTGGTACGTATATTTCTGCAGATCCGATTCCTTGGAGATGTAGTCATTAACCGGAATCAGGATTCCTTCCTTGACCGCATTGCGAAAGCTGACATCCTTGGTATCCGGGAAATAGACCAGATCGGGATAATCACCGGAAGCGAGCATGAGCTGCAATTTCTCCACATAACCCGTATTAGGCGGGATATCCAGCTCTAGCTTGACATTATTCACTGCCTCTAATTGCTCAACAAATTTTTTGTCGCTTACGGACAGCTCAGGCGAATCATAATTAGCCATCATTTTAATCGTTACTGGTCCGGCAGCATTGCTTTTTCCAGGTGAGACTGCATCGCTGCCTGCTGGTTCGCCAGCCTTTGTATTTCCACCACAACCAGCAAGCATTGCCATAATCGTCAAACTTAAAAGTCCGGTAAGAGCCCCTCTTTTCACTCGCTTCATGCTTTCATCTCCTAGATATCATTTGCAAAACATGTATGATCAATGGGAAGTTCCCATAGCCACCTCTACCTCAGCCCTTAACAGAGCCAATCATCATTCCTTTAACAAAATACTTCTGCAGAAACGGATATACAAGTAAAATCGGGATCATTACAATCATCAGGGTTGCATACTGCAGCGTCTCTGCGGTGATCCGGCCTGGTCCCGCTTCCGCAGAATTAGCGTCCTGGGCCATCATGCTTGCCGCTCCAATCATCTCTTTGAGAAAGAGCATCAGCGGCCATTTGCCAACAGATTGAATATAGATAACAGCATTGAAGAAATTATTCCAATAGCCCACAGCCGTGAACAGGGCAAGTGTAGCCAGGATTGGCTTGGACAGCGGAACGATGATTCGCAATAAAATATAAGGATAGGAAGCACCGTCGATACTGGCCGACTCCTCAAGCTCCTCCGGTAGGGCTTCAATAAAGCTCTTCATTAGAATCAGATTGAACCCGGTTAACAAGGAGGGCAGGATTAACGCAGCCAGGGTATCCAGCAGATTGAGCGAACGCATCAAATAGTAGTTGGGAATTAACCCGCCATTGAACAGCATAGTAAACACTACTGCCAGCATAAAGTAACGTCGTCCTTTAAGATGCTTTTTGGAAAGCGGGTAAGCGGTAAGGACATAGAGCACCAATCCCCCCACCACGCCAACCACTGTAATGATGATCGTGTTCAGATAGCTACTCCAAAGCAAGGGCCGCGACATAATCTCTTGATAGGAAGCAAGGGTGATCTCGCGTGGCCAAAGCATCATGGGATTCTGGACATAAGCCGAATAAGAGCTAATGGATACAGCTGCTACATTAACAAATGGATAGAGCATAGCAAGGCAAACGATTAAGATCAGGGTATAATTCACGATGTCAAACCAATCAATTCTTTTTCTCATAATCGCTCGCTCCTACCAAATATTTTGTCCGAACATCTTAGCAATCCGATTGGAGGCGAGAATAAGAATGAAGCCAATTACCGCCTTGAACAATCCGACTGCAGCAGAAAAGGAAAGTCTTCCGTCAATCAGTCCAATGCGATAGGTATACGTCTCAATGACGTCTGCTACCTCATAAGTGGAAGGGTTGTACAGGAGGAATACCTGCTCAAAGCCGTTATCTAGAATACTCCCCATCCGCAGCACAAGCAGGATAACGATGGTGCCGGCTATTCCCGGTAATGTAATGTGGAGTATCTGCCGCATACGGTTTGCCCCATCCATTTTGGCGGCTTCATATAACGTTGGATCGATTCCTGTCATCGCGGCCAAATAGATAATCGTGCCCCAGCCAACACCCTTCCAAACCTCAGCCGAAACCAATATCGTGCGGAAGTACTCAGGTTTCAGGAGGAACGGAATCGGCTCGTAGCCAAGCGAAGTGACAATATGATTAATCGGCCCCGTAGATGGGGAGAGGAAGTTAATAATCATACCCGCGAGTACAACCCAGGAAATAAAATGCGGCAGATAGAGAACCGTCTGGGATATTTTCTTGAAGGCCAGGCTCCTGACTTCATTGAGCATGATGGCCAGAATAATGGGGGCGGGAAAAGACCAGATTAACTGATATAAACTGAGAATTAATGTATTTCGCAGCACAACATAGAACCCACGTGAGTGCAATAAATAGGCAAAATTGTCTAATCCAATCCATTTACTGCCGAATATACCACGAACCAGACTGAAGTCCTGGAAAGCGATAACAATCCCAAAAATCGGAATGTACTTGAA
>JAIMBU010000733.1 GCA_023511325.1 Gorillibacterium sp. | reverse complement strand
AACATAGAGGAGGCAGTTCTTTTGGCTGACCGCGCGATCGTCCTCAGCCGCAATCCTGGCCGTGTCATCGGCGATTTCTCCATCCCCTTGCCGTATCCACGCAGCCGTAAACTGCCGGCCTCTTTTAGACCTATCTTTGCGTAGTCCTTGCTAGGGAAAGCTTTTGTTTAAAGCAGCGAGTTCTCATTTCTGAGCTTAAGGCGACTCCAACGACGTTCAATTTCAGTTTCGATGTCCTTCAGTTGCTCTTCATCCTTGAGCAGATGTTTGGTCTTACCCATACCCTTCATCCATTCAACTACTGGGATGCGTTTGCCTTTGTCTTCTGGATTGTAAGTGATATTGGTGATTCCTTGCTCAATTTCATAAAGCGGGAAGAAGCAAGAATCAACAGCTGCTTTAACCAGATCGTTACCATTGTGGTCTGCGGACTTCCAGTTGAGTGGGCATGCGCAGAGGATCTTACCGTATGCAGTACCAACATTGTTGGCATACCACTGTGCTTTAGCTGCCTTTTGCAGTAAATCCTGTGGATTGCACTCAGCAGCTGTGAATATATAAGGAACGTTACAAGCTGCAAGAATTTGTGCGGTATCCTTGTGATGACCTTTTTTACCCTTTTGGGTTTTGCCGACACCTGAGGTGCTGGTCATATGACCCATTGGCGTGGAATAGGACAGTTGGGAACCGGTATTCATGTAACCCTCGTTATCGTACTCAAGAATGATCATCTTGTGGTTACGAAGGGCTGCACCTACTACTGCACCCATCCCAATGTCCATGCCACCGTCGCCGGAGATCATAACAAAGGTAACATCGTCAGCAACTTGGACTTCGCCGCGGCGCTTTAATTCATAGAAAGCGTCAACCATACCTGATAGTGTTGCTGCTCCGTTCTGGAACAGATTGTGAACAAAGGTTTGTTTATGGGATGAGTACGGATAGCTTGCTGTTACAACATACGCGCAACCCGTTTGGAACAAGACAACCATGTCGCCTTCGATTCCCTTGAAGAACAGCTCCAGTGCAGAAAGTGCGCCACAACCTGGGCAAGCACCATGTCCGGGGGCTAAACGATGCGGCTTCACAGTCAATTGACGAAGAGGCGGAAGCTTCACTTTCAGCAAACCGGTTTCCTCGTTTTGAGTAACATTGATCAGACCAGTTTTGAAGGCATTACCATGCAGCGGTTCCATTACCGGGGCAATAGCATCTTTCTCTTCACCAGGGTAGTGACCATAATAGTCAAAAGGTTTCTCGGCATAGCCTTTTTCAGCTGCGTCGATAGCGAATTGGAAGAAGGCTTCAGCATCGTCTGCATAGAAGTCTTTGCCGCCCAAACCAAAGATACGGGAGAGAACGATCGTCTTGTTCTCTGGATCTACTTGCAAAGCGGAACGAATTTCGTGAGTCAGGTTGCCGCCTTGAGCGCCATAGGAATCTGCGCGTTCACCGACAAGCAGTGCCTTAACGTTCTTAAATGCTTTGCGGAGTTGTTCAGTTGGGAACGGACGGATGATGTTTGGACGAACCAACCCAGCCTTGATGCCTTTAGCGCGAAGAGCGTCAACGGTGTCTTTCGCTGATTCACCTGCAGAATTGAGCAGGAACACAGCTACTTCAGCATCTTCCATCCGGTATTGGTCAAGAATTGGATATTCGCGACCTGACAGCTGAGCGTATTCATGAGCAACTTGCTCATATACTTCACCAGCTTTGGCCAAAGCTTCAGACAGTTGGAAATGGTTGTTCATCAGGTCATCGCCACCCATATGCGCACCGATGGTTACCGGATGGGATGGATCAGAAGTGTTCGGATAGTTGTGGTTCGGATTCGGACCTACGAAATCTTGAACCACTTTGTTGTCTTTAAAGTATTGCACTTTGCGTTTTTGGTGGGAAGTGAGGAAGCCGTCATAAGCAACGATAACTGGCAGACGAACTTCAGAGTGCTCAGCAATCTTCAATGCCATGATATTCATGTCATATACAGCCTGCGGTGTGCTAGCCGTTAAGATAACCCAGCCCGTATTAAGGCCATAATACAAGTCAGAATGATCACCACGAATATCAAGTGGTCCACTGATCGCACGGGTAACAAGATTAAGCACCATCGGAAAACGTGTTCCCGATTGGGTTGGGAGTTGTTCCAGCATATAGAGGAAGCCTTGGGAACTGGTGGCGTTGACAACGCGTGCACCGGCCATTGCTGCGCCGTAGCATATCCCAGCAGAACCATGCTCACCATCAGCTGCGATCAGTTGAATGTCGTGCTGACCGCGCGCTTTCATCTGATCTAGATATTGAGCAACTTCCGTGGAAGGCGTAATTGGGAAGTATCCCATGATGTGGTAATTGATTTGAGCGGCAGCCGTAGCAGCCATTTCATTACCGGATTCGAAGTAGGTGACTTGCTCAGCAGGTACAACTTCTGTCAATTTATTTTCACTAACAGCCATTTTTCGTATCCTCCCTTTCGATTACTTAAATATTTGAGCGATGCGATTCTGATCAGCATAGCCAGCTTCTTCACGGAGACTGGTGAGAGCATCAGTTGGGCATACCTCGATGCACTTTAAGCAGCCTTTACAGTATTGATAATCAATAC
>JAIMBU010000732.1 GCA_023511325.1 Gorillibacterium sp. | reverse complement strand
TGCGGGTACCGGCTGATGGATCAGCCGCTACCATCTCTTTTGTAACGAACGTTCTCTATTCTGTAATTGAAGAAGGCTTCTTTTACTACTTAACCACTAAGGGTGCGATTTCGGGTGCCCGTGAATGCGGCAAAGAGTACAGAAGCTAAGCTAGTAGCGGATAAAGCCGATACCAAGTTTGCGAACTTCTATGTAAAGCAAGGACGCTTGTTTTATCACACGTTGAGGAATGGGAAAACCTGGGTTGTGACCAAGGTAGCGGCGGGAAGTGGTCAGCTTCAGTGGATTGCCAGCGGCAAATTGCCTTACAAGGAGTTGACGATCGATAATACGTCCTTCTACTTAACAGTCAATACGAAACCAGAGATAACCGAAACCTCAGAGAATTGCATGGTGCTCTACACGCTTCCGCTGAAAGGCGGTGTTCCCAAAGCAATAAATGCCAAGTATCCACTTGCATTGAATTGGGCTGATTCCGGCGCATGGCTGAGCGGCTATTATTTCTATAATAAGAACATCGAAGTTGATTTAGAAGGGGCATATGATTATACAACAGGCTTAGGCTTTGTATTGGGCATGAATAGCAAGGCCTTTCAACTGCATAAGACAGGGATTGTTGAAGCTGTAAGTGTCGATGCAACCAAGATTGCGTTCAGTGATGTCGACGGTAAAGCCTATGTTAGTACGATAAAGGATAGTAAAGTGATCAGTACCAAAACGCTGCCTTTTACGGATACTTATTTTTTGCGTAACCTCTATAGTAAAGGCAAGGTAAGCGCAACACTATTTTTTACCAAAAGCGCTGTCTATAAATTGCTGCCAGACTTGTCTGTGAAGAAAATAGTCGCCACGGAATGGTCGCAATTCGTAACAGATAAAGAGATTCCAGGTTTCTTCTATACCAATACGGTAGACGATAACAAGCTATATTGGAGTAGCGAAGACGGAAAAACAAATAAGAACCTGAATACGGATACGGTTGATGATCTGTTGGTAGTTTCACAACAATAGATACGACACCATCCATATCAACACCAAAAAGCCGCCTCAGCCAAAGCTGAAGCGGCTTTTTGTGCGATTATGAAGCGTATGGGAAATTAGTGGCCCATCATCATAGCGGCATCGGTCATCTGGCCATCTTCGGAAGCACCATTGTCATCCATCTTTGGCTTACGCAGGATGGTGCTGATGACGATTCCTGCTACGGCTATGCAAGCAGTCAGGAAGAATACATCGTCAAAGCCCAATACCGCGGCTGATAATGGATTGCTGCCCTTTGTCATGCTGTTTATATGAATGGCAGTCTGACTGGTTAAGTAGCCGGTCATCCCGGCTACTGCAAAGGATACAACGACTTGCTGCGCAGCCGCTGTAAGCGGAGTTACGCGACCTACCCATTCACGCGGCGCTGAATTCAGTACATGCGTATTCAGCGGCATCATGGAAAGGCCCATGCCAAGTCCCATTAAGGTCAGCGCCATCATTATGAAGGGGAGACCGGTTACCATTGTTATACCCGACAGTAGGTACAATGCCGTTGATATGATGGATAGTCCGACAAAGGCTAGTGGACGCGCACCGATTTTGTCAAATAAACGTCCACCTAGTGGCATACCGATACCGGAAGCGAGTGCTTGCGGAAGTAGAATGAGGCCGGTCTCTAGTGCCGAGAAGTGACGAATCTGCTGTAGGTACAACGGAACGAACAGCATGGAGCCGAATAATGCAGCTTGGGTGACCCATAACAGGATGATGCCACGGCTGAAGTCCGAGGAACGGAAGACACGCAGCTCAAGTAATGGATGCTTATGCAGCAACTCAACGATGACGAATAGTACCAGTGCAACACCACCGATGGATAATCCGAGGATCGCCGGAGTGGAAGACCAACTGGTACCGCCCCCTTGATTCACTCCATAGGCAAGCATGGAGAAAGCGATTGGAGCCAAGATCATTCCCAATAAATCGAGATGCGTCTCGCCCTTCTTCGCTGTTTTCGGTAGAAATTTGACACCAAGGATGATTCCGAGAATACCGATTGGCACGTTGATCAAGAAGACCCAGTGCCAGCTAGCGTACTCTACGAGCCATCCAGACAGGATGGGTCCAAGCGCTGGAGCCAGTAGCATCGGAATGCCTAACATCCCCATGATCGAGCCCATGCGATTGGCTGGGGCTAATTTGAAGACCATGGCCATTCCGATTGGAGCAACCATTCCGCCGCCTATGCCTTGAATGACCCGGAAAATAATTAGCTGTGGTGCAGTTTGAGCAAACGAGCACAGTATGGAGCCAAGAATGAACATCGTGACGGTAGCTAAGAATACCTGTTTCGAACCGAAACGGTCGGTCATGTAGCCAGCAAGCGGAATAACGGCAGCCAAAGCCAGCGTGTAGCCTGTAATCGCCCACTGTACCGTTTTGAGATCTGCCGAGAAATATTCCATCAGCTTGGGTACGGCAACATTCACGACGGTACCATCTAGAATAACCATAATCATTCCGACAATGATCGCCAGAAGCGGCGGAATAATGGCTCTCAGCGAGAATGGCTGCTCTTCTACGACGGTACTCCTATTAATTGTGTTAGACATTCTCTTCTCCACTC
>JAIMBU010000731.1 GCA_023511325.1 Gorillibacterium sp. | reverse complement strand
TAGCAAGACTTGTCGCTTCATTGCTTTGTCCATTCGATTCACATGATCGGCAAGCAGCTTCCAACCCTTACGCTCATCTGAGTCTATTCGCATCTCACAGGCTGTTAATCCAGCATAGAAAGCCCCTTGCTCCTTCCGGTCAACCGCAACCCAGACGATAAAGCAACGCCTTCCATTAGGAACATCCTCCTTATTAGTGGAGAATTTAATGCCTTTCTCCAGCTTGCTCTTGGCATGCAACGCTCCGTTATCCACGTAAGCCTCTTCACCATCTATGATGACTGCCGATACATTGCTAAGGTCGATTGATCCCGCTCCAAAACCTTTATGATTTACCCTGCTACTCACAATATTGAGCGCAAGCTTCTTGCTGTTCTCTTCTGTGTTCATGACAATCCTCCTTCTTGAGACCTGTAATGGTCTTATTTTACCGGATATAGCCGTATAAATGCCAATCTTAAACATTCAAGCTGCAAGCAGAAATATTCCTGCCCCTATCTACATATACATGCTGTAGATGTTTGTCCGATGAAATCAGGGGGGAAGAAACGAATGAAACCCATCTTTAACAAGCTATCCGTTCGCGGAGTTCTGCTTGCACTGCTCACCTGTGGCGTGCTCGCCTTTGGGATTACGATGGTGTGGCTGCGCGCCTTTGACGAAAACGATAAGCAAGACGTTATGCAGTCTGGATTGATCATGACTCAGCCCGCACCCCTTCAAGCTAAAGGACTTCGTGCCGCTGATTCAGCACCTAGTCCCGCCCCCCTTAATACCCAAAATAATGTAATGACAGCGACTCCACTTAGTAAGCGTATTGTGGAATATCACATTTCCGTTTCGCTCAACCCTGAATCAAAAATATTGCTGGGCACCCAATCCCTAACCTGGGAGAACCCTGGCGAGAAACCGGTAAAGGAGCTATACCTGCATCTATACCCCAATGCTTTCGAATCGGATAAAACGACCTTTAATCAAGAGTCAGGTGGAAAGCTGCGCAATGACAAGAAAACGGCCAACAGCATCGGAAGCATGAAGCTTCTTTCGCTGAAAACGGATCAAGGAAACGACTTGTCTATGCTTATGGAATATGTGCATCCAGATGACGGAAACATCAACGACCATACACTAATGAAGATCCAATTGCTTGAGGCAGTGAATCCTGGGCAGAAGGTTACACTTCGCATGGATTACAAGGTCGAGCTTCCCCAAGTCTACGCGCGTATGGGATATGTAGATGATTTCGTCATGGCAGGCCAATGGTTTCCTAAAGTTGCTGTATATGAGCCTAAAGGGACACGGGGACGAACAGAGGAAGGTTGGAATTTGCATCAGTATCATGGAAATTCAGAATTCTATGCCGACTTTGGCATTTAAGACGTCATGATTAAGGTGCCACTAGGCTACACAGTGGCGGCAACTGGCTTTCCAACTACTCCCCCGGTTGAGGAAAAGCTAACAAAAACATATCATTTCTATGCAGATGATGTGCATGATTTCGCCTGGGCTGCATCGCCCAACTTCCTGTATGTTGAAGAAAAATTTTCTGCTCCGGGTGTTCCCGGTGTCAAAATCAAGCTCTATCTTGACCCGCTCCATAAGGAACTAAAAAGCCGCTATTTCCAAGCTGCTAAGAAAGCCCTCACCCGTTACAGTGAATGGTATGGGGAATATCCTTACTCCACCTTATCCATTGTCGTCCCTCCCAATGGTGGCAATGGGGCTGGTGGCATGGAATACCCGACCTTGATCACGGGTTGGGCTGCCTCGTCTGCCCAACCCAGTCTTGAGCTGGAACGAGTCATCGTCCATGAGATTGGCCATCAATGGTGGTACGGCATGGCTGCTTCCAATGAGTTCGAGGAGGCTTGGCTTGATGAAGGCTTTACCTCCTATGCAGAGGATAAAGTTATGGAGCGCGAGTACGGTCAGCTTCCAAGCTTAGCGATAGAAGCAACCTACGTGACCCATCCGGTAGCCCTCAGCACCTTCTCTTGGAAATTCGGTCCAAACGGTCGTTATGCTGACAACGTGTATACACGAGGCAAGCTGGTGCTAAGTGCAATTGAGCAACAAATTGGCAAAGAGAAGATGGATCGGGTGCTCAAGGTGTATTTTCAACGTTATAAATTTAAGCATCCCAACACCAAGAACTTCCAGAGTGTGCTTGAAGGGGTGACCAAGCAGAGTTGGTCTGGCTTTTTTGAAGCGTATGTATATGGCGGCATGATGTCTGATTATGCAGTAGAAGGAATTAAGACACATGAGACAAAATCACCTGATGGGAAAGCCGCTTACGAAAGCGATGTCCTGATCCGCAAGTTAGGTGGTCCATGGCCCTCTGTTCCCGTCCGCTTCCACTTTAGTGATGGAACCGTCAAGGATAGCGTTTGGGATAGTGAATCCGGTGACATGTTGTACAAACTAGTGCATACAGCTCCTGTGAACTGGGTGCAGGTTGATCCGTTGCACACGCTCGTGCTTGAAAGTAGACAAATTAACAACTATATGAAGACAGATGTTGATTTAAAGTGGGGACTCCGCCTGAGTGTTGGGTTGCAAAAATTAATCGAGACCTTGATTAGTGGGCTCGCATGGTGAGGTGGATTG
>JAIMBU010000730.1 GCA_023511325.1 Gorillibacterium sp. | reverse complement strand
GGTTTATTGTTTGCCGGGCTATCCTTCCTTGTCATCCTCTTGCCCGCTTATTTTGGTGGTGAGAACGCCTTGGTCAATCCCTTATGGCTCGTGTTAAGTTACTTCATTGTTGTGCTAGGGGAATTATGCTTGTCTCCTGTGGGCCTCTCAGCTACGACAAAGTTAGCGCCTGCTGCCTTCTCCGCCCAAACCATGAGTCTATGGTTCTTATCCAATGCGGCTGCCCAAGCGATTAATGCGCAGATTGTTAAATTCTATACGCCAGAGACAGAATTGGCTTACTTTGGTGTGATTGGCTGCGTGGCTATTCTCTTGGCAATTGTACTCTACTTGTTTGCCACTAAAATTCAGGGATACATGAAGGGCATTCAATAAGAATGCTCCATATTGATGCGAAGATGAATCCTTGCACCTGATCGATTTATGGCTATAAGCAAAAAATACGGAAACCCCCGGCCTTTTCATTTCAGATCGGGGGTTTCTTTAGGCTAAAGCCACTAAATGAGTTGGTTTTTTACAGTTACGAAGTTATCTATCAGTTCTTCCTACTTTAAATACTTGGCATCCCCATTGTGCTGGGCTTTCATCCTAAGCAGCAAGGGCGATTGTTCGGTCTCTATCCGCGGTATATCTGCTGCCGTATTAATGAAAGGGAGCCGGTAAGCAGCCTCCCATGCCACGGTTGCACCAAGAGCCTGTACAGTGAATTTAGCTGGGATATACGTGAGTTTGTTCACTAGCTGCGCCGGAGCGGGTAGCTGGTATGCTTTTCCGTTAATATAGGCTGTCTTGCTGTTGATGGTAAGCTCAATGGTGATGTTATCCGTTAATGTTTTGTCTAACTTAGTAGGCGGGTATTTATCGTTCTCCTGGAGTTTTCCATCAACAGCGCTCAGGGTATAGCTATCGTCTAAGGCATAGACAAGTTTAGGGTTGCTTACTTCACTCGATATATATAAATAAGGTTGGACCTTGTTGAAGAAAATATCAGCTGCGGCTTTCTTAGAAATGATCTGATTAGCTGGAGCAAATACTACCTTATACCAAGATATTGAATAGGAAGCTACATTACCCGTTATCCGATCTATACATACAGTGACCCCCCGTTCATAAGCCACAGGAATTCCAGCCTCCGTACGTCTGAAGCGAATTTTATGAAGCGACGTACCTTCATAGTGAATACTATAGGCCGATTCTGGGTACGGATTTAAGCTCCAGCCCCCTTCAAGCTGCCAATCCTGCTCAGTTCCGTTCCAACATAATGAACGGTCCATGGAGTAGGAGTAGCCGTATTTTCCTTAACAATCGTTATTTGGACTCCATCTGGTATTAACTCAAGCTGCCTTGTACGACTAGTCGCATCTTCTTTTGTAAGAATAGGTGCTACCTCCGCAGTATCTGTAATATCCTTACTCTGCGCTTTCGTTGCATGGAAGGCTACCCCACCAATTGCGAGTGTTCTATCATCAATAACTTTAGAAATAAGCTAATATGATTAGCATGAATCCGTTTGAATAAAGGTTGCATGATTATCCCCTCCGCTAAATGTTTAGTAGACTTCAGACTGTTGAGCAAGTCATTGTGTTTGGCCTTCAGCATAATGTTTCGTTCTGGCTCACCGAACCCTTTGGTAATAAATGGTCCGATGGCTTATTTGTACCTGTCCATGGCCAATTCTAGAGAGCAACTGTAAAACCTGCATTTAAATCATCGAAAAACCCTTTTCCCCTTTGACTAAATGTATAACGTACAGTTGATTCTGCCCATTTCATCAAATACGGCTAGAAATGCTCGATTAGATGTAGGAAATACAGTTATTCTCATCCCTGGGACAAGAAGCATCAAATTAACTGTAGGAAATACAGTTACCTTCTTCGTTGGGGTTGAGAGTGCCGATTAGATGTAGGATTTCAGGATGAATAATCCTCGGATTGAATGCATAGCTGCCTTACCCTTAAGAATTCTTAAGTTATTTCATAGTCGTTTCTTTAGGTTTGACTTTTATACTTGAAATAAATTCAAATATAAGGAGATTTAATCTATGGAGAGATTATATTTTTTAAAACAATATATCACCAAGCCAAAAACAGTTGGAGCTATTCTTCCTAGCTCAAAACATCTTGCCCATAAAATGATGGAATCCATTGATTTCAATCAAGCGCGATATATCGTTGAATTCGGCCCAGGTACAGGTGTATTTACGGAAAAGCTGTTAAAGAACAGGAAGGAGGATACTGTGATTCTACTCTTTGAAAATAACGAGAAATTTTATGATTTGCTTAAAGAGAAATTTAAGCATGAAGAAAACCTGCATATAATAAAAGATTCTGCAGAATACTTAGACAAATACCTTGTTCAATATAATATACCAATGGTGGATTATATTGTTTCTGGGCTTCCCTTCGCAAGTTTATCTAGGAATATTTCGGCCAATATTTTAACAATATCGCGAAAATATCTAAAGGAAGATGGCAAATTCATAACCTTTCAATATACACTGTTGAAAAAAGAGCTTGTGCAGAAATATTTTGGGCAGATCCGCATACAAAGGGAGTTCAGAAATATACCACCCGCGTATGTGTTTTGCTGCAGCGGACAAAATACTATTATGTAA
>JAIMBU010000729.1 GCA_023511325.1 Gorillibacterium sp. | reverse complement strand
ACGCCGGACGGCTTAGACAAAGCGTTGTCTACTTTACGTGAATTTGCGGAGAAGAGGATCATTACTGTTTTTGGCTGTGGTGGAGATCGGGATCGCACCAAACGTCCGATTATGGGAGAATTGGCTGCTAAGTATAGTGATTTTGTTATCCTTACATCGGATAACCCGCGTTCTGAGGATCCAAATGACATACTTGTGGATATTGAACGTGGTTTGATTGAATTCCAAGCTCCTATTGGCTCGTATGAACGAATTGTCGATCGTAGGCAAGCGATAGGACGTGCTATTGAAATCGCCAGTTCAGGAGATATCGTTATTATCGCGGGCAAAGGGCATGAAACTTATCAAGTTCTGAAGGATCATACGATACACTTCGATGATCGTGAAGAAGCCAGAGAAGCGATTCGTAAGAGAAAGTTGTAGAAAGGGTGTATGGCTATCCTTGTACTATATGGGTGAATATGTAAATAATGGATATGATAAGGGTACACATATTCCAGCTATACAACAACTTCCAAAACTAGAACTCGCTGCTATAAGCACAAGCAGGATGGAAAGTGCCGAGAAAAGTGCCCGCGAATTCAATGCGGCTCATGCATTTGTAGATGCAAACGAATACGAATTGTCCCAACATCCCGATGTAGACATGGTTGTGGTCAGTGTGAAAGTTATGGAGCATTATGATGCCATAAAGGCAGTTGTTACTGTCGGAAAACATGTATATTGTTTTTTTAGTGCGCCTAGCATGGGCGCTATTTAGGGCGTGCGCCTGCTATGTAGGCGGATATTCTAGTAGCATAATCATGATGGAAATGGGAAGCCTACAAAAAGGAGGAGATGCAGATAAAACCTGAAATTGGAGCCTTCTCCTGCCTTTATAGTGTCTATAAATATTCAAAACTTTTATTGGTAGCGCCTTGAAAACGCTAACAGCATATAGTAGCATACTAATATACTACTTTTACTACACTAACGAAGCCTATTCAATCATAAAAATAGTGAAGGAGACTAGAAACATGGAATTCATCGGGAAAGATTTCATTTTGAACAACAAGACAGCGAAAAAGCTTTATCACGAATTTGCCGAGACTCAGCCTATTATCGATTATCATTGCCATCTAGACCCGAAGGAGATTGCCGAGAACAAACGCTTCTCGACCATTACCGATCTTTGGCTGGCGGGAGACCATTATAAATGGAGAGCGATGCGTGCCAATGGCGTTTCGGAAGATAAGATAACCGGTAACGCAAGCCCAGCTGAGAAGTTTAAGGCGTGGGCCGAAACAGTCGAATCGTGTGTAGGCAACCCGTTGTATCATTGGACCCACTTGGAACTGAAAAAGTACTTTGGGATCAATGAAGTGTTGAACGGCAGCAATTGGGAGAAGATATGGAACAAGTGTAATGAGATGCTTGATCAGCCACGATTTACGCCTCGAGGCTTGATTGAGCAGTCAAACGTGGAAGTGATCTGTACGACGGATGCCCCTTGTGATTCCCTGGAATATCATGTAGCCATTCAAGGGCTAGCGGATTTCTCGACCAAGGTGCTACCGACATTCCGCCCAGACGAAGCATTGGACGCTTCTGGTGAGATTTATGTGGGCTTTGTCAAAAAACTACAAGCATGCACTTCCCAAAAGGTAAATAACTTCAGCGACTTCCTGCATGCGCTTGATGAAAGAGTGGAATATTTCCACGAGCGGGGAGGACGTTTGTCCGATCATGGATTAATGAAGATCGAGTATTCGGCATCAAGCCAAGCAGAGCAGGAAGAGCTGTTCCAGAAGAAAATGGCTAGTATCGAATTGTCGGCAGAAGAAGAAGTGAAGTATAAGACAGCTGTGCTAATCGCTCTTGCTGGCTCTTACAAAAAAAGAGATTGGACCATGCAGCTCCATTTCGGAGCAATCCGCAACAACAGTTCCGCCAGTTATCGTAAGAGTGGGATCAACGCGGGCTATGATTCGATTTATGATCAAGCCAATGTCGCAGAAAACCTCAATCAGCTACTGAACGCGATGGAGGAGAATGACGCTCTTCCCAAAACAATCGTGTACAACTTGAATGCTGCGGTAAACGATATTGTTGCATCAGCTATCGGAAATTTTCAAACATCCGGTTCGGTCAAAGGCAACATTCAGTTTGGCTCAGGCTGGTGGTTCAACGATACCAAACGGGGAATGACGCGGCAATTGACCGCTTTAGCCGATCAAGGGCTTTTGATGAATTTTGTCGGCATGCTAACGGACTCACGTAGCTTCATTTCCTATACAAGACATGAATATTTTCGCCGTATCCTCTGTAATTTGGTTGGACAATGGGTTACCGACGGAGAAATACCGGACGATGAGGAACTGCTAAAGAAGCTGATTGAGAACATTAGCTATAAAAATGCAAAAGCCTACTTCAATTTTTAGCCTATCCATGGATTCAAAAGTGGCTAGCGGGTGAAGATAAGTCATACTCCCTGTAAATAGACAGATGAAAGAGGTTAAGCAAACAGCGCGCACCGATGTTTATCGGTACGCGCTGTTTGAGTTGAAATGGAAGCCACGGGTTTCAACGAAATTCCATCCGATAAACCCGGAAGGTTTAATGTCTATTTTCTAAAGGG
>JAIMBU010000728.1 GCA_023511325.1 Gorillibacterium sp. | reverse complement strand
ATTCATCTCCTTCACTTGTTATATCCGATGTTATATCCGACTATTGAATGCCTTTTTCATCAAAGTAGATATAAGCTTCTTTCTTGACGTATTCAACAAGTTCATCTACGCCAGCGGCTTTAAGCTTGTCACGGAAGGTCTTGAGTCCTTTTTCCGTATCGGGAATCAAGCCCATCATCAGGGGTTTTCCGTATTGTTCGAAAACCTGATTGACAGCAGCTTGCTGAGATTTAACTGAACTATAGTCCAACAGAACAGGAGCAAAAATATTCGGTTTAGTTGTTGCTTTGAATTCGGTCAGCAAGGCGTCAAAGGCTGGCCAACCTCCCGCTTGTTTTTCTCTCAGCATGGGCTCATTTCTCCAGCCCCAGCTAGCAATGTCGTATTTCTTGAAGTCTTTAACATTGGTTACTGACTTAGGAGGAGTAACAACCGTCTTGCCATCTGCTGCTAGGTCATAATGCGTACCAAGAATACCGTAGGTAAGCAGGTCATAATAAGCAGGATCATTACGCAGTTTATCAAGAACCATTAATGTGCGCTCTGGATTAGCAGCATTCTTCGGAATAGCCATCCCGTTGTTGATCGACAAGGCTGGCATCGCATAGCCTTGAATTCTCGAGAAAGGGAAGTAGCCAAGCTTAATATCTGGATTTGTTTTCTCCATTCCAGTGATCATACCACCTGCTCCAGGTGCATTGCGCCAGTAAACGGCGCCTGTTCCTACCTTAATCTTGTCGCCTGCTTCCACTTTAGAGACAATCGCGTCGGTATTCCAGTAGCCTTTATCCTTCCATTCCTTCATTTTCTTAACCCATGCTTCGAACTCGTCTGTAAACGGATAAGCCATAATGTCCCGTGGTGCATCATAGGACTTCGCTACAACAACACCGCTGTCGCCACCGATCTGTTGGTAGCCTTGGACTGCTTTAAACAAAGTGAATAGTTCGTTCCAAGCACTGCCGTTGATCGGCGTTACCTTAGGCTTGGCAGCTTTGACTCCAGCAAAATAAGCTTCAATGGTAGCTAAATCCGTGATTTCAGGCAGCTTCAACTCTTGACGCCAATCTTCACGGTAGACGAGACCATCCGGCGTGTATTCTGGGTAGGTAGCGGGTACAGCAAAGATTTTACCCTCTACTGTTGCTTCAATCCAGTCCTGCTTAGGAGCCTTTTCCCAGGTTATCGGTGCATATTTAGGCAGGAGATCGGTCAGATCGAGAAATGCTCCTTGTCTTGCCAAGCGGAAATAGTCAGCCCAGCTTGAGGCAAAAACCATGTCGACTTTCTCACCAGATGTCAGTAGGAGATTGTATTTGGTCTGCCAGTCGGTCCAAGTGGTAAAGTTCAGCTTCAGTGTCGTGTTCAGATCTTTCTCCAACAACTTATTAAGTTCTGCTACAACCTTAGCACTGTCTTGGTGTGCATCTCCGAGAAGATACCAGTTCAAGGTAACCTTCTTGGAAATATCCGGTTTACTTGCATCTGTAGGAGCAACTGTTGCTGCAGCAGTATCTGTCTTGGCAGGTGCTGCACTTTCTTTTACCTCAGCCTTATTCCCACTGCAACCCGCCATAACGGATGCCAACAGGATGGTAGCGGTTGCAAGCGATAAGCCCCTTTTTACAATCGTATTCAAAATGACTCCTCCTCGTACTATTATGTCAGCCGGTGAACCGGGACTAACCTTTAACTGCACCAATGGTCAAGCCTTTGACAAAAAACTTTTGCACGAACGGGTATAAGAAGATCACAGGTCCTGTTACAACAACGGCTACCGCCATCTTCAGCGTTTCCGTCGGTGGTGTGAAATCAGGCGATAGGTTACCGGCTACATTGGTCTTTAAGACTGCTGCGCTAGCTAATATTCGATACAGTAGAAACTGCAGGGGATACTTCTGATCCGATGTAATGAAGAGATTCGCGTTAAACCAGTCGTTCCAGTACCCCAGTGCCATAAACAACCCAATGGTAGCGAGACCCGGCGTTGATAAGGGCAGGATCAGCTTGCGATAAATGGTAAAATCACCGGCACCATCGATTTTGGCGGATTCACTAATCGAATCTGGGATCGACTTCATGAAGTTCTTCATTAGGATGATATTCCAGGCGCTCAGGAGAGCTGGCACCAATAATGCAAGGTAGCTATCCTTCATGTTCAGATATTTGACCATCATGATGTACCAGGGGATCAGCCCACCGCTGAATAGCGTTGTGAAATAGATAAAGAATGAAATTGAATTACGACTGCGGAAATCCTTACGGGACAAGACGTAGCCTGCCATTGAAGTCAGGAACAAGCCGATCGTGGTTCCGGTTAAGGTAAGTAAAACGGTTACTTGGTAAGCCTTCGTAATCTGCCCCGCATCACTGAATACGGACCGATAGGCCTCAAAGGTCAGCTTATCAGGGAGCAGCTTGAAGCCTTCAGCAATGATCTCGTTCTCCGAGGTGAAGGAGCCGATGACGATCAGTAAAAAAGGAAGCAAGCAGACCACACTTAGAATCGTAATGATGGTATAGCCGATCAGATTAAAAACAATAGTTTCTTTTTCAATTTTAATTTTCATCTTCATCCCCCTTTCCTAAATAAACCTTAAATAGAAATGTATACACTT
>JAIMBU010000727.1 GCA_023511325.1 Gorillibacterium sp. | reverse complement strand
TACGTAAACATGGACAGCCGTAATCATAAGTTATCTGCAAAGCATCAAATTGAATTGATAAAATACTTCCAAAATGGATGAAAAGTATGTTTGTCAACTTCAATTTGATGTTGTTTGCAGCATAATGGATCAACCCCAATCCCTTAGATTAGAAGCGAGGTAAAGGTATGGATATTTTACAGACCGAATTTAGTTTTACTCTTCCTAAAGGTTATGTGGATGAAACAGGCACCCTTCATAAACAAGGGATCATGCGCCTTTCAACAGCGGCCGATGAGATTATGCCACTTCGCGATTCCCGTGTTCAGCAGAATCCAGCCTATTTGACCGTGATCCTGCTTTCAAGGGTAGTTGTAAGCCTAGGGGGGCAGAAAATGATCACGCCGCGAGTGATCGAAGAATTGTATACGGCTGATTTTGCCTATTTACAGGAAATGTATAACCGGATTAACCAGAGCGGTTCAAATACGGTGCAAACGATGTGCCCCAAGTGTGAGCAGCTATTTGACGTTGACCTGGAACCCGTGGGGGAATAGTTGGCTACCCTCTCGATCGCCTCTATGAGGAGGTAGCCTTTTTAACCTATTATCTGCATTGGGATTATAAAACCGTGCTGGACTTGGAGCACTTTGAAAGAGAACGTTGGTGCAAGGAAATCAGCAAGATTAACCAAAAGCTGAGTGGAGAGGCAGACAAAAAGGACTTCTTCGAGGCTTAGGAGGATATCATGAGGCAAAATATGGTGAATATCGGAACAAGACGAAATTGGGTTCCCGGAGATAGGGATGATCCTTATCTTGCCTTTAATTTTGTTGTGGAGATTGACGGAATTTCCGTCGCCGGATTTACCGAAGTTTCCGGCTTAAGCATTGAAACACAGGTTGAACGAAAAACCTTCGGCGGCGAGAATCATAAGGAGTTTGTTTTTTTAACCCAGACCAAGCAATCCGATCTGACCCTGAAGAATGGGGTTACGAATGATGATTTTCTCTGGAACTGGTATCAGAATGTGATCAATGGGGTTATTCGGAGGCACAGCGGGTCGATTTGTCTACTAGATCATTCCGGTTTTCCCCAGGTTTGGTGGAATTTTATCGAGGCCTGTCCCATTAAGTGGGAAGGGCCAGCATTAAGTGCAACGAGCAGTACGGTAGCTGTAGAGAGCCTTGTATTAACCCATAATGGACTATACAGATACAGATAAAACAATAACATCACCATATAAGGTTGAAAAATATGAAGCAAATCATCCTAAAAAAAATTCTGCTGACTGATCAGATGAAGCTGGGCTTTGTCCAAAACATCATGGGGAAATATGGCATATCAAGATGGCGAGATCGATTCCATAAGTTAATCCTTCGGCAATATAGCTTGCTGTTTGCAGAGCCGGTTGTTGCAAAGAATTCAACCCAGGTTGGCACAAAAACAAACCCGATCAATCATATGCATGTATATAAATCTTTTTATAATCTGACAGCGCAGACAATCGCTCCACCGCCCTCTGGAGGCACCATCTTGAAAATAAACCAGAGCAGCACGATACAAGCGACTCACTCCAGCATTATAAAAATGACGCATCACAGCACCATACAAGGGGCACCCTCCAGTATTACAAACGTAACTTACTCCAGCAGTAGAGACTCGGCATACCAGAAAAACATGAGATCCTTCGTGCAAAAGCACAGCAGTGAAAAGGGAATAGAAGATCACCAGCTTAAAGTCAATACCCCTTTTCTCTCTGAGGAAATGCAGGAAACTATCCGGGAACATAGAGTTACAGCTAGCCCAACGACTTATTCATTCCTGCCCATTCATTCCGACAGGAAAGAACCAGAAGTCGTCAAGCAGCAAGTAACCGGACACCTAGAGCCAGCTGTATTAAAACCTTCTATCCTCCATAATAAACCAACCTTGCTTGGCGGAAAGCAAGGGACTGGTCAAGATCAAAGCAGGTCGAACGGGATCCGACAACAGCAAAGCCTACGATTCAGAAGTGAAGGCTCCTTGCAGTCGCGCAGCATTCAAGCTCAGATTCATACTCTGCAACGATATGAATGGTACAAGGATATACAATCCTTCCCGATAGAACGTCCTTCACCTCTGCTTCGTGTGCAGGAAGTTCTATACGCTGAAGGTCAGCAGGATGACCTGCGACAAGCGGCTCTCGTAATAAGAAAAGAAGCTGCTAAAGATACGGCCAAACCTGCTTTAGAAGCAAAACCAAGCCAGGCTTCCTTATCCAGTGATCCAAGCAGCAAGCAAGCGAAGAGCTTGAAGCTTGCTCTAGGCAAAGGGATCGAGACCGCGCTGGAAAGCATCGAAACGTTATATGGACAAAGTGAATCCATACGATCTAAGCCAACTGCGCTCAAGATAGCTCTAAAGCCCTTTAGTGGGAGAACCCTCAATCTAATCATTCCAATTCCAACAGAACAACAGGACATCCGGCAGCTACAGGCAGACTCCACTAGGCAGCAGGATTCCGCAAGGCTACAGGAAGTCATCATGGTGCAGGGTTCCACAAATCTACTGAATGCCTCCAGGCTAATAAGCAGCAATAAACAGCAATTGAAGAGCGACGATCATTTCCACAGCATAACACAGCCATTATCGTCGATC
>JAIMBU010000726.1 GCA_023511325.1 Gorillibacterium sp. | reverse complement strand
TTATAAAAGTAAAGCTCGAACAATCCATCGATTTGCGCTTCAATTGACGGAAGATTACAAATCGGTACAGTATTATTGTCTTGTCCTTTCGGTAAAAAAGAAGTCACCAGCACGGGAAAAACGACAGCTCCGTATAACTGCAGCAGCATCGTCATCAGCTTATCTTCGTTACTCTCTTGGGTGATTTCCTGCAAAGCGCCCTGTATTTTCTTTAATCTCATCAACTTACAATAGCGTGCATATTCATCCTGAGAACCCATAATGTGGTGCCCTTGATCCAACATTTGTCTGGCTAGTCCAGGGTACCGCTCAAGGTTTCCAATATAACGGATAAAAAATTGCTTTAACCGTTCCTTAGGCGTCAAGGTGTCATCTTCAAGCACGCTAAAGGCATTGTCAAACGTGGAGACCAGTGTGCGAATAGCATCTCCGAGCAGATTCTCTTTCGAGCCGAAGTAATAATTGACCAAGGCAAGATTGGTGTCTGCTCTGGCGGCAATTTTGCGCAGGGTTGCACATTTGAATCCTTCTTCTCGAACCAGTTCTACCGTAGCGTTCAAAATAGTCTGTTTGGTATCCTTATCCGCAGGATCTGCAACAACATCTTCTTTGATCATGGCAGCTGTTCTACTCCTCCCCCTCTTTATTAAGTTTCGTTTGTAATCACCGATTTAAACAACGTTTAATTGGTAAGTGCATTTTACTCCTAATCACTCTCTTTTGTCAATAAATATTGAATAAAAAGTCAAAGTCTCCGCATCAATTCGGAAGACTTTGACTTTTATTGATCCGTTGTTTCTTATGGTTAAGTTGAGGTTTCCGAAAGCGTGTCAGGGTTCTCTGTGATCTCATACAGCCGCAGAGCTAGAAGAGTTTGCAGAATCATAAACACTCCGCCTGCTATCCAGTATAAAGGAAGTGCAGCAGGGGCGGTAAAAGAGAATAGTCCCATCATCACAGGTGATAGCAGTCCGATAAAGCGGGTCTGCTTGCGACTCGCAGCATCTGCATTCTTCTGGGTTAGTCGGAATTGCAGGTACGAAACTAAGGCTGCGATAAAAGGGAGCACCGGATCAGGCCGACCCAACTGAAACCAGAGAAATGGATGAGTGGCTAAATCAGGGCTCATCCGAATCGCATAGTACAAGCCTGTCAGGATTGGCAATTGCAAGAGCATAGGTAGACATCCCATGGAAAGCGGATTGAATTCATGCTGCTTATAGAGTTCCATTGTTTCTTGCTGCTGCATACTTTTTGCCTGCGGGTTATTAATTTTGTCTATATCCTTGTACTTATCGCGCAACATATCCAGCTCAGGCTTCATGCGGTTCATTTTCGTTTTGATGATTTGCTGTTTTTTGAACTGCTTCAGCATGAGCGGTAGCAAGGCGAGTCGGACGATAAAGGTCAGGGAAATGATCGCAAGTCCATAACTTCCTTGAAATAAACTGGCTAGACTGTCCATTAACCAAGAAAAGGGAAATACGATAAAATGGTTGAATAAACCTGGTGTTGAGCTATCGATGATGGTTGTGCCACTTGCTCCACAACCACTTAGAATAATCAGAATACAGATAGCCAATAGGACACGATATTGTTTAAAGAAGGTGAATCCTCGATTCGTCAGCATGTTTGTCCTCCCCGTATGGTTTGTTGATGGAAACCAACGGGGAGGTGCAGTCTGTGGAATCATCATCGGGTGACTCTTTTCGTTTGATGATGCGAGCCAGATGCAGATGAATCGGGACGGAATGAGCTGTCGACAGAAGGGGACGCTGTAACCTTACCGGCTCAGAAGCCTGCCGCTGATAATACCCGGGAGCTCCGGCGTAAAGCCGAGCGACAAACACATAAGCTACGGAGCAGAGCATACATAGAGATAAAAAGTAGGGTAGGATTTCTTGAAATTCGAACAAAGGATTCACCTCCTTTCAGGAAAAGAGCAGATTATTATTCTTGTATTACGATGACATTGGGATCACGGTTTCATATTCAGTGAATGAATTGAATGAATTCACGAGTATTAACTGCCGCTAGGAGGAGCAAAGGAAATCATTGACAAGATACTATTTGTCGATTACATTATGAATGAACAGTCATTCATAATGTATCGGAGTGATCATATGTCTACTCAAAGTGAAGAACTCGAGAAAAGGTTTATTCAAGGCTTCGAAGATGCTGTTTCGGATCGCCAGACGCGCCAGATATTGTTAAACGCGATCGAGGTTTTTGCCCAGAAGGGATTAACCGGAGCCAAGATTAAAGACATCGCCACCAAGGCTGGATTTAGCCAAGGTTTTGTCTACAACTACTTTGCCTCAAAGGATGATATTTTCACGAGAATTGTCGACTTGGCGGCAGATGGAGCTGGGGACTCTGTCCGCTATGCAGTGGAGTTAGCGGGAACCCCATATGAGAGAATATATTGGCTAACCGAAGCCTTACTGTCGCCAAGTAGCATCGCGATGCAGCATTGGCAGCTCATTATGCTGCAAGCTACAACCTCGGCAGCTATTCCTGAAGCAGCCGCAAGAATAGCGAAGGAAAAAATCAAAAAGCCATTTGAGTATTTTGTTCCGCTTTTAATCGAAGGACAGAAAGCGGGGGAGATTGTTGAGGAT
>JAIMBU010000725.1 GCA_023511325.1 Gorillibacterium sp. | reverse complement strand
AATATAACTTTATCAAGAACCAGGCTGACTCCGTGCTTCATGCACTCCGTACAGTCGGCGATCCGAAAATATTGGAAGCTGTCCGCTTCAGCGCACAAACCAGGGTGACGGAGCTGTTTCCCGACGTAAAGGACAACCGGAAAACGATGCTGGAATCCATAACGGATTTAAAAACGGCAGACGATTTTCAAAAATATTTGCAGGCGTTCGAGCCATATCTGATCGAGTTTCCTCTAATTACCGAGCAGCAGATTCGGAAGCTTTTCCCGAAAAACAAGAAGCTGAAGCTGCCCGATCTCGCTGGGATCGACTTTCGCTATGTATCCTATCTGAGCTGGACCGATATAGCGACCAATAAAATGTTTATCGTGTATCATTCAGGCGAACAATTCGTCGGTGTGGAAGGCAGATTTACGGCAACCAATAAGAAAAGCTACTGTTTCGTATGCAGCAAATACGAAGAACTGGTCTTATTTTCGGCGATATCGAAAAAAAGGCCAGCACATGCTTTGCCTGACTATTACAAATCGGTCGGCAACTATTTATGCATGAACGGCCATGATTGCAACAAGAACATGACCGATGTTTCCTCGTTGGAAAAATTCATCGACTCGGTTCTAGGATAGAATCGGGAATACAACGCAAATTAAGAGGCGGCTCTGGTCGCCTCTTTTTGCTACGCTACTAAGCTTAGACTCCCCAAAGGACCAGACAAGTTGGCTATGTGAAGAAAATAAGGAGCAGTGCCTAAGGACTCTCCCTTGGTTTACTGTATTTTCTTATAAAACTACTCTCTACCGCACCAGCCCTTAACCTAATTCCCCAGATTCTTTTCAGTTCTGGATAAAAATTCTCCCAATGCTTTAACGATATCAATATCCATACGTTCAGCCAAAATAATTAGCCACCATACACATTCGCCGAGCTTATGTTCCAATTCGGATAACGTATCTCCTTTGACCTGCCAACGCCCTTGCTGAGACATTGTCAAACGGCCTACCAGTCCGGCATCCGTCAGAAAAGCCAGCGCATCTTCTTCTACAGTCCATTCATTATCGTGATATTTCCGTTCCAATTGATGATAAAGCTCTCTGATTTGAACGGAACGATCAACCGCTTCACTTAAGTTCATATCCTTCATATTATTCCTCTCCTGTTCAGGTTTCAGCGACTTCCCCAATATACAACTCTTAATTGGACAACAGTATGTCATATTATAAAACCATAAACGCGAGTGCGAAGAAAACGACAACTAAACAGTCTGCCTTCATAATATGACACGATGTTGTCTTATTATGTGGCGTATAGTGAACATATAAATCCAAGATGCAGCAAGCAGCATGATCGAACCACATGAGGAGGTGAGTACAATGCCGCTAAGTCGACACTTTGAAATTGTGTATATGCTTCTGCATAAAAAGATGATAACCGCTGGTGAGCTAGCCAAGCATTTTGAGGTTTCCACTAGAACGATATATAGGGACATCGATGTCCTAAGTGCCGCCGGTATTCCTGTTTACTGTAGTCAAGGTAAAGGAGGCGGAATTTCGCTGCTGGACGGCTACTCCTTTAACGCTTCTCTGTTGTCCAACCAGGAGCAGGATGATGTTTTGATGGCTTTGCAGACTTTGGTTGCGACTGAATATCCAGAGATGGATGCGGTGCTGAGCAAGTTTGCGCGGCTGTTTAAAAAGGAGGGGAATAATTGGCTGGATGTAGATTTCTCTCCATGGGGAAGCGGAGAGACGAAACGCCACATTTTTCCGTTGTTCCGCAAAGCGATTGCCGATCATTGTATGATCAGCTTCCGTTATTATAACTCTGCGGGAAAAGAGAGCATCCGAATGGTGGAGCCGGTTCAATTACTCTTCAAGAGCCGATCCTGGTATTTGGCGGGCCATTGTGTGACAAGCGATGATTCCCGCATTTTCAAGATTAGCCGGATGAGAGATATAGTCAAGACCGAACGCATCTTCGAGCCTAGGCAGCTGGTGGCGGCGATTGATCTCGCAGAGGAAAATGCTGCGCGTGACATGGTTGAAGTGACGCTAAGAATTTCGTCTAAAGGTGCGTACCGTGTATATGACGAGTTTGAAGAGACGATGATTACTGTCAACGAAGATGGTTCCTATACTGTCAAAGGCGACCTTCCCAGAGGTTCCTGGCTAGACAGTTATTTACTTTCATTCGGAACCCTCCTGGAAGAAGTCAGCCCTGAACTTACGCGAACAAGATTGTTATCCCACTGGACGCGATAAGAAGCAGGTTAGATTCAGGAATTATAGGTGAGAAAAAATGAAAACACTCCAATATGATTTTGAGTTAGACAACGCTATTTTTTTTCACCACTACGTTCTGGTTTTAGTAGATGGGGAAATGGCGGGAGGAGGTCTTGTCGGAGGGTATGATAAAATTGATGTGGTGGTGGGTGACAGGAAGTATTCACGAAAGGTTTCAACCTTTGTTCAAGCACCACCACCTCAAATCCAAATTGATTTCGTTTAAATAAATGGACCGCGGAAAGCGTACCAAGTACATTTGACATTGGTTTGATATCAAACTATAATGCGGGTATGGAAACTAGAGATATCATTTCATTGATCTCCAAGATTAGGGAGAAAGTTAATC
>JAIMBU010000724.1 GCA_023511325.1 Gorillibacterium sp. | reverse complement strand
CTCTCTAGGTTTTCTTTTTGATAGTTTTTCTTCAAATTTCGGTATTCAGATCTTTCGGGTAGTTAGTGGAACTAACAAATAATTGAAGGAGAAGGTGGGAAGTTGGTTAATTATGATAGGGAAAGATTCGGTTGTTCTATTAACTATGGATCAGGGGGCTATTGGACTGTAGATCGTTTCTCTTGCTGAAATCGAATTAGGATATTGGTCCTAATTCGGTTCTTATTGTTTATCTAATAGAATAAATGGGATATAGTAATAGAAACATTTTACATAGAAGAGATTTAGTCAGGTATTTTAGAAGAGAAGGCGAGTGAACGATCTGAGACAAAAGGCAGCCAGATGTTTATGCATGATCTTGATTCTTGTTTTCTGTGTCACCGGTTTAGAATTTCCGTCCCAAGCCGCCGATTTAACGGCAAAATGGCAGTTTGCAGGTAGTAGTTACCATACCGTCGCTTTACGAGATAATGGCGAGGTGTGGAGTTGGGGAAACAATAATGCGGAGAGGCTTGGTCTTCCAAGCTTAGAGTATGCGGAACTTCCCAAGCAGGTTCTGATCAAGAATGTCAAACAAATCTCATCTCTTTTCAATACCACACTTGCTTTAAAGACAGATGGAACGGTATGGGGCTGGGGTGCAAATACCTCCTATCAGTTAGGGACGAAGAACTTTTCTGGGGAGTTCACAGGAATCAATAAGCCGACTCCGATCAATGGGTTGAAGGGAATGATTGCTGTTGCTACAGGTCTCCTCCATTCTTTGGCTTTAAAGAGCGATGGTACGGTTTGGGCATGGGGAAGAAACAATGAGGGGCAATTAGGGTTAGGCCGTCATTCGGTGAATAGCTATGCTGATAATCGCTCCGCTGTTCCGACACAGATCAAATCACTGAAGAATATCGTCTCCATTGCTGCAGGAGGTTTATTCTCTGTAGCACTCGATAGGAATGGTGATGTATGGGTGTGGGGCAATATGGTGACTGATGGGACATTGGTTATTCCACCTTCAGATGTACCGAAGAAGGTAAGCGGCTTATCCTCAGTCAAACAAATCTCGGCCGGACCGTATCACTTGCTTGCCTTGAAGAAGGATGGGACGGTCTGGGGCATAGGCAGTTCCATTGAGGGTCAATTGGGGGACGGGGTAGTAAATAGAGGCAGTAAGATTCCCAAGCAAGCAGCAAACCTGACTGATGTAATCATGGTTTCAGCGGGAGTCGACTACTCCGTCGCTTTAAAGCAGGATGGTACGGTTTGGGGTTGGGGAGACAATGAGGATGGACAGCTTGGGGTTGACTGGAGTCGCACAACCTTAAAACCAACCCAAGCTGATGGACTGGCGAATATCCGCTCCATCGACGCTGTTTATACCAGAACCTATGTAGTTCGAAGTGATGGGTCTGTCTGGGCAATGGGTACGAACAGCGATGGCTTATTGGCTAATGGCATGCATAAGAATACGAACGATCCAGTCCAACCAAAGCTGCCAGGTCAGGTAGCTGTCAAGCCTGATGAGATGAAGATCGTAAAGCCAATTGATATTCGTATCGATGATAACACGATTGATTTCTCCGGTAGCACCGCCTTTGTCAATGAGCAAGGAGCCATCATGGTTCCAGCGAGTATCATTAAACAGCAAATGGGTGTCTCGATGATATGGATACCGAAGACAAGTACAGCGCTGTTTCAATATAAATCAAGGATGTTCAGGTTTAGTGTTGGAGATAGCCGCTTGGATATAAGCGATGGGACGACGATTTCGTTAGATAGCAAACCCGCAGTCATTGACAACCAGTTGTACATTCCTTTCAGTTTTTTTGCGGAGATGATCTCTAGCTTTGGCATCCTTGCCAAAGAAAAGGGTGAGGAATATGGGTTGATGTATACAGGGCGTACCTCATTTCTCGATTCCACCGATTACGCGGGTCTTGACTTTTGGGGAAGAAAGCTCAGAACAACGAACCTGCCGAAAAATTCGGCTGATTATCCCTATATTCTTCAGGATATCCCGAACGCTATGTATGAGAAGCCCTTGCAATCCAGAGTGAAAAGTGATTTAAGAACGCCCAGTGAGTTTTATTCGTACTACTCTTTTAACAAGAAAAGTGATGTGGATGCATGGTTAAAGCACATTGTCGATTGCTATGACTTGCTGTTGAATGTCGATTATAAAGCTAATAATCAGGGATGGGCTACTAAGCTGTTTAACGTTCGCTCACAAGGGGTGAACAAAGCGGGGGCTATCAAGGATAATCAGGCTTATCTAGATTGGGTCAAGAAGAACGAAATACAGATCGAAGGTTCAATTGTTCCACAACCCTCGATGATTTTCTTCAGCACTGGGAACACGAAAGTAAGAAGCAAGGTGAGATTCAAGCTCAAGCATTACAAAGAATACAAGGATGTTGTCAATGATCCTTATTTCAAATCCGGTCAAAAGTTAAAGCAGGGTGTCTGGTATGAGGCTTATGTCGATATTCCAATAGACAGTAACGTATATGGAGGTAGAGACTCCAGGATGTATGTAAGTATTGATGCAAGCTTGTTCAAAGATGAAGGGGTTTTTACGAAATTCACAGAAGTAAAATAAACGATCGAAATGGAGTTGTATACGTTGACAGAACC
>JAIMBU010000723.1 GCA_023511325.1 Gorillibacterium sp. | reverse complement strand
ACTTGGTCCTTTGCCGATGATGATATCGAGTGCATAGTCCTCCATCGCCGGATAAAGAATCTCCTCCACGGTTCGGTTGAGGCGATGAATCTCATCGATGAAGAGAACATCTCCCTCCTGCAGATTGGTTAGTATCGCTGCAAGGTCACCAGGTCTTTCGATAGCCGGCCCGGAGGTCGTGCGAATGTTCACACCAAGCTCGTTGGCGATAATGTTGGATAATGTTGTTTTACCAAGACCAGGAGGACCATATAAGAGCACATGGTCAAGTGCTTCCTTGCGTTGCTTCGCCGCTTCAATATATACCTTCAAATTTTCTTTGGCCTGGTGCTGACCTATATATTCCGAGAGGAAACGGGGACGAAGACTAAGCTCCACGCCTTGATCTTCCATCATCAGATTAGCAGATATGATTCGATCTTCCATCTTAAGTTCCTCCTTCTATGCCATTAGCCTCTCAGGAGTGCAGTTAACGCCAGCTTGAGCAGGGCATCGACGCTTTCCGTGCCGATGGCTACCTTCTGTACCGCTGGTTTCACGCGATCCACTTCGGCCTCCGTGTAGCCAAGGGCAAGAAGGGCAAGGCACATTTCGCTCCAGGCTCCGTCTCCTGCTGATGCTCCACCCCCAGGTGAAGTGCTGGCTGCTTGAGCAAGTGAGTCTAAGCCTCCTGGTGAAAGATCGGCTAGTTTATCTTTTAAATCGAGGACCATCCGTTGAGCGGTCTTCTTACCGATGCCAGGCAGACGTGTGAGGAATACAAGATCCTCCTGATAAATAGCGGCGATTACGGCTTCTGGTCGACCTACTGAGAGAATTCCGATGGCAACCCGCGGTCCAATGCCACTAACCTCAAGCAAACGACGGAAAAGGGATTGCTCCTCTCTCGATATAAAGCCAAAGAGCAGAACTGCATCTTCACGCACATGATAATGGATAAAAAGCTTAATCTGGGTATCCTCTTTCGTCTCCAGACCATATGCGTTAGCACAGAACACCCGATAGCCGACACCGCCTACATCGACGACAACGAAGTCATTCTCCCGATGAACCAAGGTTCCACTTAAGTAATCGATCATCGCTTTAGCACCCCGTTAATTTGGTCATTAAGTACATAAGAATGAGCATGACAGATAGCAACTGCTAGAGCATCGGCTACATCATCCGGCTTTGGAACGGCGGATAGTTTGAGTAATATGCGCGTCATTTCCTGTACCTGCTTCTTGTCGGCACCACCGTAGCCTACGACAGCTTGTTTAACCTGCATCGGTGTATATTCTCCAATCGGCAAGCCCTTCTGAACAGCAGCTAATATCGTCACTCCGCGAGCCTCCGACACGGTAAGTGCTGTCGACACGTTGCGGTTAAAAAATAACTTCTCAATAGCCATAGCTTCCGGTTCATACTTTTCAATCAGTTGAACCACAGAGTCATACACGTCCTTCAAACGTGTAGAATGGTCAGTATGCGCCTTTGTCTGAATGCAGCCGTATTGCACCGGCGTTAACCGGCTTCCTACTTTATCGATAAACCCAAAGCCAACAATGGCGATCCCTGGGTCGATTCCCAATATACGCATAAGGTATCTCTCCCATCCACAAGGGGATACTGGTGGCAATGCTACTCTTGCTATTCATATCCCCTACGAACATATGTATCCTTTTGATTATAACAGATTCCACTCGCCAAAATCCATTAGTGTTTCAGGGGCGTGTAACTTGTACGACGTAAAAGCAATTTATTTCTCACGTCTAAACAATCAGCCTGAGCTGTTTGGATCTTTTTACATCCCTCTTCATGATTAATAAAAAAATGCAGCCTTCACTCCCTTGAGGGATAGGCTGCATTTCTCTTTTTGAGATCGCATTTTAACGGGAGCTCTCGATCTTTAGTCTGTAATATACGCTTTATTTAATGTTTTTGGGCTTGGTTTTCGGTCAGCGCATAATCACTGAATGTCGAAAGCACACTGTTATATTCCTCCAGATCAGTAACACGTATCCCCGCAGTCAATTGCTGCCAGGACTCTTCAGGTAAGCTACTTTTTAAATGCTCGATATTTAACTGGAAGAAGGTGCGGATCACATTATCGTTTTCTGGAGCTCCATTGTATAGGTTCAGGTTACCCGCCTTGTCGACCCCAAAGAAGACATTCTCCTTGCACTTGGGCGTTAGATCCTCGACCTGCTCTAGAAAAATGACGCTTCCTTCCGAATCTAGGAACAATTCATATTCGGGGTGTAGTTTGGCAAATTGAAGGATTCGGTTAGCTTGCATCGTTCCCAGAAGTTGCGTTTCTTCCCCACACACATAGTTCTTTCTAAGATAAGCTTTACGACTTGCACCGCTTTGAGCAATGGTACGAACCGCTTCTGCAGAAACAGAATCCGTTCCCGCTTCGCCCTGCGTCGGCAAATCTTTCTCTGTCCAGGCACTTAAGCCGGCAAGCGTGCCTACTTTCGATATAGATGCAGCCATGGCAAATGGTTGTTCCAGACTGGCACTTTCTACGTCATAAAAAGTAGATCCGGTCAAGAGCAGAATCATCGCAAGCGTCATTCGCCGCTTAGTAGATCGGAGTTGCTTCTTCAAGCGCTTCATTAAATTGGAGGTCCGCATCCGTTACCCC
>JAIMBU010000722.1 GCA_023511325.1 Gorillibacterium sp. | reverse complement strand
GTCTTATCTTTTTTGGACGGGAATGAATATGACAATCTGTTGCATATGATTAATAAATAAGAATAGTCAAAAAATTGTGAGCAATAGGCTTGAAAGAATCATACTCAGTGTGATAACCTTATAAAAGTTATTTGTGGGATGCAACTTTATACAGGGGAGCATCCCCTTTCCGTGCTACTCCAGACTTATTATTTGGTTGAATAATGTCGTCTTTTGTCGAATAATCACACAGTTTCTTGGCAAGATCTTAGTCTGCAGCAATAAACGTGTCGATCCCATGGTTGGCGAGTTGTTTGTTCTTGTAGATGGAATACAGCATCAAAAGGAGAATACTATGGCAGGTTTCAAGAGTATAGATTGGTTCCGTAAGCTTCTCCCTGTAAAGGCGAAAGCTGCTGAGAATCAATGCCAAGGCTTGAGTACCACGAAGAAAGAAAAACTGAATAAGAAAGTAACGCTCCCGGTATCTTCCCCTCATACTTATAGTCAGAAGCAGCACAAAAAAGATTCCGCGCAGCCGAAAGCAGAAGTTGTCGTTCCTTCAGCACCTGCTAACGGGAAGCTGTCTCCTGCAGTGAACATACGCAGTAAGAAACAAGACACCAGTCAGAAGCCAGCTTCTAGCCGACCCCATGCAGCATCGAGCGTCCCGAACAAAACAGCTCCCCAACAGTCTCCACTGTTATCGCCTATGGTGCAGCAGGGGAAGAAGTCTTCTCAAGCATATCGAGTGAATGCGAAGGAAGTGGAGACGCCGAACGTATTCATTGCCTCAGAGGTTACACCTGCTGAAGTGCCACTGACGCCTATTCCGGCACAACAACTCCCCGAGCTGGTATCACTTCAGGAACTGAGCGAACAAGAACCGGTGGAAACATTGCCAGCAGCAGAGCGGGTAATTATGGAGCTGGCGAGTAAGCGGCCACTCATGAAGTTGCCACTGCTTCTAAGCAAGGGAACAGACCAAGTCAAGCTGCGGCGGATTCTCCAGGCATCTGCAGCAAGTGGTGCGATCCTACTGGCCGTGGTCATTACATTTGGTGGACACAAATACGTGGAAGCGAATACCCTTGAAGTGTATCACGTGTTTATGAATGGGGCGGAAGTAGGCGTTGTCAGTAATCCGCAGGTTGTCGACGACTTTAAGATCAATAAATATCGCAAGCTTGCCCAAATTTACCCACAAACACAGATGGTGCTAAATACAGACGGAATCACCTTAACCAGTGAAAAGGCTTTCAAAGCGGAAACGGATGATGAAGCGACGCTGAGTACACTTTCCAGTATGCTTACCTCGCATGCTGTGGGGACGGAGCTTTTCGTGAATGGTACTTCGGTAGGCATTCTTAAAAGCGAAGAAGAAGCAAATGATATCTTAGAGCGAATGAAGGAGCCTTATTTGTCTGCGAAGGACAAAACTGGTTTGCAGGTTTCCATGTTGTCAACAGCCGCAAAGAAAGCAATTCCTGCGCCGGGTGAGAGTAACTTGGAGAAGGTTGAATTTGTTGAGAAAGTTGAGCTGCGACCTGTAGAGGTTGATCCACAGGGTTTCGCCAATCCTGAAACGATTTTGACCACGCTTAAGACGGGTAATGTTCGACCGCGTGATTACACTGTTGTCCAAGGAGACTATCTCGGAGCTATCGCCAATAAGTTTGATGTCACAATAGATGCGATTAAGAAGAAAAACCCTGAAATCAAGAATGATTTTATTCGCGAGGGTCAGATCTTAAATCTAACTGTGCTTCAACCCGCCATTACGGTGCGGACAGTGGAGATGGTTACGGAAACGGCTGAGATTGCCTATAGTACCGAAGTGATTCGGGATGCTAACCTGAAGGATGGTATCGTCAAGAAGATTACTCCAGGTAAGGCCGGCAAGAAGAAAGTAGTCTTCGAGGTGACCAAGTTAAACGGTGAGGTTGACTCCGAACAGATGCTGGAAGAAGAAGTACTCGTGCAGCCTGTCAAGGAAGTGATCAAGCGGGGAACCAAAGTCATTCTTGGCGAAGGCACCGGCAATTTTAGTTGGCCCGTTGTCTCCTCTACACTGACGAGCGGCTTCGGCAAACGTTGGGGTAAGTTGCATAAAGGAATCGATTTAACTTCATCTAATAAGAATATTCTTGCAGCGGATAATGGGGTTGTGATTAAATCCGGTTACCGCTATGATTACGGCAATTTTATCGTTATTGATCATCATAATGGCTATGAAACCCTCTATGGTCACCTAAGTAAAATCAGTGTCACGAATGGTCAGATCGTAGAAAAGGGTGAGAAAATCGGTTACATGGGCAGTACCGGAGACTCTACAGGCGTCCATCTTCATTTTGAAATTCACCGTAGCGGCGAATTACAGAATCCGCTCACGTACTTAAACCGCTAGTTTATATTCCATACTTCAGCTAACGAGGAACCTAATTGGGTTTCTCGTTTTTTACTCTATCAGGATGCTTGAAATTAGCTTAAGATGCGGCATCGGTAAACGAAAGACGTCCAAAGAAGCCGATAATGCGTTTATCCTTGCATTTATCCTTGTGTTACAATGAGAGAGAAGTTAACTAAATTCGGGTTAACAGTTTTCACGGAGGTGAAAGTCGTGCAGGGTAAAATTCTGGTAGGGGATGATGA
>JAIMBU010000721.1 GCA_023511325.1 Gorillibacterium sp. | reverse complement strand
CGTTCAGGCATTTCCATAACTCTTGGTCGCACGGTAGCCATTTGTGGACGACTGGTACGACAAAGAATAGTTGCCATAATATTTCCTCCGAAAGCAGGGCGGGTTTGCAGTAAAAGCTTTGTCTCCGGATCGATACCAAGTACCGTACAGTCAGCGGTTAAACCGGTTTTTAGTTTCGTGGCAACAGCCGGAAAAACATCTCGCCCCATCGAGGTTGCACCCATTAAGATAATCTCAGGTTGATAGTTTCTGACGAGGCTGGTAATTGCTTCAGCATAGGGTTCTGTGCGGTAATCATTAAGTACTGGGTGATCTATGACATAAACTTTTTCAGCCCCATAAGCAAAGGCTTCGGGTATCACACTATCAACCATGTGACCGGTGATTACTCCACAGAGTCCACACCCTATGGCATTAGCAAGTTTCCGGCCCTCCCCCAATAACTCCCAGCCTACTGGAGCCACTTTCCCGTTCGTATATTCAATGATAACCCAGACCCCGCTCCAGACAGCTCCACCAGCGACTGGCGTTTTGTCTGAACGAATTGTTTTTGTCTCGTTGCCGGCTGCGTAATCCTTGATGGACTCTGGTAGAGGGTCTTGTAGATTAAATCTAGAACCGGATTCTGGATCAAGTGTTCCTTTGGGCTGAGAGATATGATTCGGTAAAGCCAGGGCATTCGTTGGACATACCCTGACGCATTTGCCTAGGTCATTACATTTCTTCGGATCAACCACTGCGAGCCCATCGATGAGGTCGATAGCTTCTACAGGGCATTCCATGACACACGCCCCACACCCGATACATTTTGCCTTATCAACTAAGACGGTCATGACTATTTTCCTCCCTTCGCTCGAGGATTAACCATGATTATATTTTGTTGAAAGATTTTTTGTACGATGGATACGGCTGTCCCTACTGGATCTTTTGTTCCGTCCATTATTTCTCCTCCACTACGACCAGGTGGTGCAAAAATCCTTGAGACACTAGTCGGCGAGCCCTTAAGACCCATTTGCGTTGTATCATATGGTAGAGTCTTAGCATTCCACATCTCTGGTTCATAGGAGACAGCTTTCATCATATTGGGCAGGGTTGCGTAACGCAAATCATTAAGCTCTTTTTCCACTGTGAGCAGTGCAGGTAACTCCGCTTGAACAACTTGACGCCCACTCTCAGTCTTGCGTACTACAGTTACACTCTTGTCCGTGAGTTCTCTAACCTTAATCACGTAGGTTAATTGCGGAAATCCGAGGCGTTGGGCAATGCCAGGACCCGTTTGTGCGGTGTCACCGTCAATCGCTTCTTTTCCCGTAAAGACAAGGTCAATCGGCTCGGTTTCATGTATTTTCTGTAAAGCCGATGAAAGAATATACGCAGTAGCTAAAGAGTCAGAACCACCAAAAGCACGGTCACTTAAGAGAATCGCACGATCCGCCCCATAAGACATAGCCTTTTTCAACGCCTCTTTGGCTTGCGGTGGACCCATACTTAAAATAGTTACTTTTCCTCCAACTTTTTCTTTAAGACGCATTGCCTCTTCCAAGGCATGAGCATCATACGGATTAATAATCGAAGGAACGCCCTCCCTCATGAGGGTATTCGTAATTGGATCGATTCGAACTTCAGACGTGTCAGGAACTTGCTTTAGGCAGACTACAAAATGCACAAAAAATTCCCTCCTCCTAGTGTAACGAATGATCAGTTTTAGTTAAAACTGTAACAACATAGTTACATTGATTAGGATAGTTCTTATTTTATACAATTATACTTGCTCCGCAAGAAACTTCTCAACTTCGACTGCTGCCAAGGCGCCATCTCCAACTGCCGTGGCGACTTGTCTCAATGGCGTGTTACGAATATCTCCGGCGGAATATACGCCTGCAATATTGGTTTGCAAGAGAGAATTGGTCAGAATATAACCCTGGTCGTCCGTTTCAATTTCTCCGTTGATAAATTGAGCATTCGGATCAGTTCCAACATAGATGAAAACGCCGTCTGCAGGAATTTCACGTGTTTGACCACTCAGTACATCGAGAATGCGTACGCCTTCTACACGATCAGACCCAAGGATTTCCTCAATACGGGCATTGAGTTCGAAACGTATTTTAGGGTTATCTTTTGCCCGGGTCATCGCGATTTGAGATGCTCGGAAGCCCGCCCTTCTGTGTACGATTATCACTTCTTCCGCAAACTTAGTAAGGTATACCCCTTCCTCGATCGCGGCATCTCCCCCACCGACAACAACAACTTTTTTACCTCTAAAAAAGGCTCCGTCACAGGTTGCGCAATATGACACTCCCCGACCTTTGAAACTATCCTCGCCAGGTACACCCAATAATCGGGGTCTGGAACCAGCAGCGACTATGATCGCACGGGCTTCAAGGACTTGACTGTCCGTATGGATCTTTTTGATGGGCTCATTGAGCTCAAGTTTATGAACTTCCTCGAAGATAAACTCAACACCAAACGTCAAGGCCTGTTTATGAAATGAATTCATAAGTTCATACCCGTTGATCCCATCGGGAAATCCGGGATAGTTTTCGATATTTTCCGTTGAAGCCGCCTGGCCTCCGGGCATCGCCAATTCTACAATTGCAGTTTTCAGTCCACCTCGTGCAGCATATATTCCAGC
>JAIMBU010000720.1 GCA_023511325.1 Gorillibacterium sp. | reverse complement strand
CATGAAAAGTTCATCTTTTTTCGACAGACAATTCGAGCATAAACGACAAAACATTGGTATATTGGTAGTCGGGGGTGGAGTTCAAATGAGTTACGGAGAAATAAAGATATTTGCTGGGAGCTCCGGCAGGAACTTTGCTGAGAAAATGGCTAAATACGCCAACTGTGAAATCGGAAAATCTGAGGTGATTAATTTCTCGGAGGGAAACACCTTTGTTCGCATCGGAGAAACGGTTCGGGACAAGGACGTGTATTTGGTTCAATCTATTGGAATGAATCCTAATGACGAATTTGTTGAAATTCTTTTTTGGCTGGATGCGTTTAAGCGGGCAAGTGCTGATTCTGTCACGGTGATCATGCCCTATTTCAGCTATGCCAAGGGTGACAAGAAGGACGAACCTCGCGTCTCAATTCGGGCGAGAGTATGTGCGGAATCCATTGAGCTCGCTGGAGCCGACCGAATTGTATCAATGGATCTGCATTCTCAACAGATTACTGGGTTCTTCAAGAAACCAGTGGATCACCTTTTTGCTCTTCCTGTCTTGTGCGAAGCTATAAAACGTATGTCTTTACCAGACCTGATTGTAGTCTCACCCGACGCGGGATTTGCCAAGCAAGCACGCAAATATGCCGACTATCTCGGTACAACTATCGCAATTGGTGATAAGACCCGTAAGGATCATAGCGAGCAGGCGGAAATTCTTGAGCTTATTGGTGATGTTAATGGCAAAACAGCATTGATCGTCGATGATTTCTCGCTATCAGGTGGTACGCTCATCGAGCTTGCTAAGCTGCTTAAGCAACGGGGAGCCACACGGATCATTGCCTGTTTGTCGCACTTGGTGCTCAATGAGGCAGCTGTGAAGAAGATCCATGAGAGTGAGATTGAATTGTTGATCGGAACAGATTCTGTTGATAACCCACACCTTGCGGGATCCGATAAAATTCGCGTTGTATCGGTAGCCCCTCTATTCGGTGAAACCATTAATCGAATTCATAACCGTGAATCCGTGAGTCCGCTGTTCGAGAAGGTATCGAAGCGATTGATCGATTGTTCCTTAGAAAAGTAGAGAGGTAGAGAGCGAATGGCAGGAAGAACGCTTGCGCAGCATGTTGCTTTAACTGTTACCGTCGTTATCCTGTCCATCGTTCTTAGTTCTTGTGACAGTGGGGAGCGAGAAGCGACGCCTTATTCTTCAAACACCGACAGCTTAAAAACTGTTAAGCCGGAGGTCGCTAGTGACCATACGACTACTGGCCATCTTGCTACAGAAGGGCTGACGCTGGATACAAGAATTCAGGTGCCTGCTGGTTATGAGCGGGCCCTTGCTACTGAAGGTAGTTTTCAGGCCTATCTGCGAACGATGAAGCTGAAGCCGCATGGAGCAAAGGTACATTATTATAATGGTAAAGTGAAAAACAAGCGTGGTGTATACGTAGCGGTTGCAGATATCGCCATTGGAGATCGAGATCTCCATCAATGTGCCGATGCGGTCATGCTGCTTAGGGCGCAATATCTTTACGATCAGCAGAGGTATGAGGAGATCCATTTCAACTTTACTAATGGGTTTAAGGCGGAGTATGCCAAATGGCGTGAAGGCTATCGCATTGCTGTAGAAGGCAATGCTGTAACCTGGGTGAAAAATGGAACGGCTGGGGACACAGAGCCAAGCTTTCGGAAGTTCATGGATATGGTTTTTGCTTATGCGGGAACCTTATCACTGGAGCAAGAATTGCTACCTATCGCACAAGAGGATATGCAGATAGGTGATGTTTTTATCATCGGTGGGAGTCCGGGTCATGCTGTCATTGTCGTGGATATGGCTGTGAATTTGGTGAGCGGGGAAAAGCTTTATCTGCTTGCTCAGAGCTACACGCCAGCTCAAGATACACAAATTCTTGCCAACCCCAAGGATAAGACACTTAGTCCTTGGTATTCCTTGCAAGGAGCAAAAGGAGTCCAAACCCCTGAATGGACGTTCGAAGAAAACACGCTGCGTCGATTTGCCGGGGAATAGAATAAGGGATGACGAGCAGCTTGCAGAAGCTGCTTTTTTGCAAAAACTTTTATGAGACCACCTTGGCAAATGATTAAGCTTGGGGCTCTTTCTCCTTGCCAAAGGTGTCCTCTTCATACCAGGGATTGAGATGCACCAGCACCTCTCCTACATTAGGATGAGCTTCGATCACGGTTTTCTTAATGGCACGACCGATATCATGACCTTCTTGAATCGTAAGTAGTCCTGACACGGAAACACGGACATCAACAATAATATAATGACCATGCTCGCGCCCACGTAAACGATCAATCCGTTTTACTTCGGGGATGCTATTAATTAGAGCAGAGTAATCGGTTAGCTTCTGCACATCAACACTGTGTTCCATCAGGATATTGAAGGAATCTCGCCCCATTTCAAAGGCTAGCTTCATGACGAGAATGGAGACGATGATTCCGGCAAGTGGATCGCCATATTGAAGTAATATAGAGTCATAATGAGTACCGATCAAAGCAAGAATAATTCCAATAACAGCAGCCAAGGAAGCATAGACATCAGCTAGATGATCATGAGCGGTAGCGAGTAAGCTTTTGCTAGCGGTTTGGCGACCGAGCTTGATTGTGTAAATGTATAGCAG
>JAIMBU010000719.1 GCA_023511325.1 Gorillibacterium sp. | reverse complement strand
GGCTTACTCAGCGCCGTCTATGGTATTTCCAGCGTTCTTGGTCCAATTCTTGGCGGCTATATCGTCGATAATTTAGAGTGGCATTGGGTGTTCTGGATTTTCTTGCCGCTCGGGATTGCCGCATTCACGCTTATTCTTAAATTATTTCCCA
Source organism: Gorillibacterium sp. (assembly GCA_023511325.1). Lineage (GTDB taxonomy): Bacteria > Bacillota > Bacilli > Paenibacillales > NBRC-103111 > Gorillibacterium. The sequence goes on along the minus strand of JAIMBU010000719.1, from coordinate 2,484 downwards.
AAACAGCAAAAAGCGAAGCCTATTCCATCGACTACTTAGGCTCGCTCTTCCTGACGACGACGCTCGTTCCACTGCTGCTTGCCTTCTCCTGGGCGGGTACCAAATATGCCTGGAGTTCAGTTCAGATCATTGGGCTATTTGCCAGCTCGGTTCTCTCCTTGCTGATCTTCCTGTTCATTCAAGGCAAAGCCAAAAACCCTGTACTGCCATTATTCCTTTTTAAGAATAGTATCTTTACCATTTCTAACATGGTCGGCCTCACGCTAGGAGCAGGAATGTTCGGTGCAATCATGTATATGCCTTATTTTGTCCAAGGCGTTCTAGGCTTTAGTGCTACCGCCTCCAGCTACATCATCATGCCGCTCATGATCGCCTACGTAATTGGAAACATGGCGAGTGGTAACCTTATTACCAGAACCGGGAAGTACAAAATTCTGGCCATCGTCGGCTTGCTGATCATGACCGGTGGACTGTACTTGCTATCGACCATGGGCTTAGATACGGCAAAATGGACGATCATGGGTTTTCTGATGGTCATGGGTATTGGTATGGGCCTTGGTATGCCCATCTTCTCCTTGGCCGTCCAGAATTCGGTTGAGCAACGTAACCTTGGTGTTGCTACCGCAGCCTCACAGCTATTCCGTTCGCTCGGTGGCACCATCGGGGTATCCGTATTCAGCACGATTCTTGCCAACAGGCTGAAGGATCGAATGAGCGAGATGTCTGCAAGCACAAGCCTGGATGTATCCAAGCTTGATCCCGAGGTAGCCAAATCACTGAGTGAGTTGAAGAATATCCAGACGATTATGGATCCAGACAAGCTAGAGCAGATTCACAAATCCTTACCGGCTGATCTCCAGCAGGTATTTGTCCAGCTTCTACATGCTCTGCGTGATGCGTTCAGCTACTCGATCTCCGGCGTATTCCTCATCGCTGCAATCATCATGCTAGTGGCTACCCTGCTCACGTTGTTCCTGAAGGAAATCCCTCTGCGCTCCAGCAGCAAAAATTCGGTGGTCGCTACAGAAGGACAGGAGCAAATTATTTAAATCAGGATGACGAAGACAAAGTATCTATAGGAGCGGCTTCAAATAAAGGTCGCAGCCTATCTTCAAGCGCAAGCTCCAAGTAGGGCGTGATACCAAGAAATTGCTTGAATTCCAAATAGTTAAGCGCAAGCCTGTTAAGCTGAGCCGGATCGGATGAAGTCTGCCGAACGGCACGGATTAGCAGGTTTTTTGGTGTATGCTCCATATCGATGAATTCAAGAATTTGAGATTTATAGCCCACTAACTCCAGTAGACGGGCGCGGACGGAATCCGTTGCCAGAGCAGCGAACCGCTCCTTAATGATGCCATGATCCAGCATGGTTGAAAGCGTCTCATTCTGTACCTGTCCATACATTTCATGCTGGCAGCAGGGCACCGAGAGGATAACACTCGCATTCCAGCGAATCGCCTTGTTCAGTGCCGCATCCGTTGCCGTATCACAAGCATGGAGGGTTACGACCATATCGACTTCCGTAACCTCGTCATAGTCAGCAATATCACCGATCTGAAAGTGAAGTCCCGCGTATTGCAAGCGAGCGGCCAAGGAAGCGCAATGGGTAATGACATCCGCCTTCAGGTCAAGTCCGGTTACCTCGACATCTCGTCCCTTTGTATTCACCAAGTAGTGATATAAAGCAAAGGTCAAATAAGATTTACCACAGCCAAAATCGATAATTCGTAGCGTACGTCCTTGTGGTAACTCAGGGATCACGTCCTCAATCATCTCAAGGAAACGATTAATCTGCCGGAACTTATCGTATTTGGCAGCCACTACTTTTCCAGCGGCATTCATAACACCTAGCTCCACCAGAAAGGCAACAGGCTCTCCCTCGGGTAAAAGATATTTCTTCGCTCGATTATGGGTAAGCTCCGCTTGCTGCCGAGTCGCCTCCCGGCGAAGGATGGAGGCTTTACCCTTCTTGTTAACCAGAACCTGATAGTCCCCATCTGTTGATTGAAAAAGCCCTTGCTTATATACATGAAGCAACCTGTCCGCCATACGCTCGATAGCGGCGGCAGGCGGCAAATTCTCATGTAGCTCCTTAGTCCCAACTGAATAGGATAGTTGGTAATGCCGGATACCTTTAAGCAAAATAGGCTTGAGCTTTATTTTGACAGCTGTTTCTGGTGTCTTGGTCCGCGGTCCACTGAGCGTAGCTTGCACCAGCTTCTCCTTATTCACCAAATCTTCGATCAAACGCTTTACTTGCTCCATATCTGTCTCTCCGATGCTTTATAATGTAACGGCTTTACTTTTCAGTTTACTAAGCTCATTTCCCTATCGCCCATGGCGATCACTCCGCGGAGGAAAAACGAGTCCGACCGAAGGCACGTTGGCAGTTGACTTATTGCGTTTCTCCGAGTCCATTCTTGCTTGCTTGTGCTTGTTTTTGTCTTCGCTTACTGCTGATGATTTAGTGATCGGAACATGAAC
>JAIMBU010000718.1 GCA_023511325.1 Gorillibacterium sp. | reverse complement strand
GGAGATCCTAGCTCGGCAAAAATCTTCTTGTTGACAAGATAACCAGCATTCCCGTTTGGCTGCGTAGTATACCAGTTAGGAAACTGATAGATTTTCCCATCGGGGGATCTGAGCATATCGATCGTTGAATCGCCAACCCATTTCTTAAAATTAGGGTATTTATCCAGGTAATCATCAAAGGCAACCAGTTGACCTTCAGCCCGCAGCTTCTCCACATCCGCCCCGCGCTCCATCCAGATCACATCGGGAAGATTACCGGATACGATCATTGTACTCATCTTTTGTTGTGCGTTCCCCCCCGAGCTAACCGGAACAACATTGACCTTGAGGTTTTCTTTAATCCATTTGGAGGCCAGATCTTCTCCCCAGGTAGGCATGGTATACCAGTCATAATGTCCGTAGAAGGAAAATTCTAAAGGTTCTTTGCCAAGCTCAACCTTTGTGTCCGTCCCTGCAGTTGATTTTGCAGCTTCCGGAGTGTCCTTCGTACAGCCCGATAATAGAATAACCACCATAAGCATGGACAATGAAGCCGAGAACCATCGTTTCAACCCGTATTTCATCCGTAATCCCCCTTGACTGATTATATGGTTAAAGCCATAGGCTCTGAACCCGAGCTATTCTTTCAAGGAACCAACAAGCACACCCTTAACGAAATACTTCTGAACGAAAGGATACACACAGAGGATGGGTACAGTTGCTACCATCATCGTGGCCATTGACAAAGACTTGGTGGTGACAGTTTTCATTCGATTCATATGACCCTTGGCCGCGGAGTCCATCTGTGCCATCTGCTCGCTCATGATGTTGGAATTGAGAATCTGTTGGAGCTTGGTTTGGATCGGTAACAGATTGGTTTTGTTTATATAGATACTTGGCGTGAACCAGTCGTTCCAATTGTAGATGGCCGTAAACAGTGCTAACGTTGCGATTACAGGCCCAGACAGCGGGAGGATAATACGGAAGAAAATCCCCCAATTGTTGCAGCCATCAATCTGAGCAGATTCATCAAGTCCTGGTGGCAGCCCCTGAAAGAATGTCCGAAAAATAATCATATTCCACACACTCACCAGTCCAGGTATAACCATGACCCAGAAGGAATCCATTAGATTCAGATGACGAATCAAGAGAAAGGATGGAATTAACCCACCACTGAAGTACATGGTAATGATGCAGAAAATCATATAAAATTTCCGACCGATCAGATAGCGCTTCGTCATGCCATAAGCTAACAAACTGGTAAAGAAAATAGAGGCTATCGTGGCGATAATCGTCCGCATGATTGAAATATAGAACCCTTGGAGTAACCGTTTATCATTGAAGACCACTCGGTAGTTTTCCACAGAAAATTTACGTGGCCAAAAGGTAATTCCACCTTTAATCGTATCGAGTCCTTCGTTGAAAGAGATTACGGCAGCATTCCAGAAGGGATAAAAGGCAACAAATCCGAGGATGAGCAAAAGAACATGAATCACAATCGATAGTGTCTTGTCGCTGGCAGATAATTTCATGACAATCCTTCCTCCCTAATCATCCGGAATATTGAGGTTACCATAAACTGTTCCCGGACTTGCGTGCCACAAAGTTGGCACCAGTCAGCATCCCGACACTGATGATCGCTTTAAAGAGACCAACTGCTGTTGCATAGGAGAAACGGGAGTTCTGGATACCTACACGGTAGACATAAGTATCGATAACGTCTGATACATCACGTAACACCGGGTTCGATCCCAGCAATAAGATGTCCTCAAAGCCCGCATTGAGCAAATCACCAATCGCTAGAATCATGAAGATGATCACAACGGGTAGGATACTTGGAAGCGTTACCAAGAATATCTGCTTGAAGCGGTTGGCCCCATCCATTGAAGCGGCCTCATATAAATGCGGATCTACACCTGCTATCGCGGCCAGATATACGATGGAGGCAAAACCGATCTCTTTCCATAAGCCTGTTACGATCAGAATGGACCAGAAATAGCCAGGTTTAGAAAGAAAGTTAATCGGCTCGTCAATCAAGTGTAGGCTTTGCAGGAGAATATTGACGCTTCCATTATCGGTAGATAAGAGGGAAACAACGAAGCCAGAAACAATAACCCAAGATAGAAAGTGGGGCAGATAGCTGATCGTTTGAATCGAGCGCTTGAAAACTCGACCTCTCACCTCATTAAGCATGAGCGCGAGCAAGATCGGGGCGGGAAATCCGACACCAAATTTCAGTAAGCTAATGACAAGCGTATTACGCATGACTGTCCAAAACTCCGGAGCATTGAAGAACATCTCAAAATGCTTGAAGCCAACCCAGGGGCTTCCCATGAAGCCTTTAAATAAACTGTAATCCTGAAACGACATCAAGACTCCATACATCGGGATATAGCTGAAAATAAAGATGAAGATAATTGCCGGAATCACCATGAGTTGAATATCCCATTGTTTGAGTAAACGCTGGAATATCGAACGTCTTTGGAGAGGTACATGATTCTTCTTGGTGATAAGTTGTGCCATTTTAGACCTCCTGTGCGTTTCCCAAGGATAAATACCTTCAGCGTTCAACGATCTCGTCAAATAACCTTATTTGTTTATTCTATCGTTAAGAAATGGGCAATACTTCGTTTATTTTCCAAAAAACTGATACGAT
>JAIMBU010000072.1 GCA_023511325.1 Gorillibacterium sp. | reverse complement strand
TCATTATTGAATGCCTCCCCTACTCAAAATGTCATAGCCGATCAAGATGATCCACGACATACAGAACCAACAGTCTGCCAGTTATCGACTACCTGGCCAATTTATAAATTTCTAACACATCCTGCCAATACAGCTTTTTCAATCCACCAATAGGCTGCTCACTGCCATATGCTTCACCGGTTGCCTTTTTAGCCATCAGCTCCAGCTGGCTTTCGTCGATGCCAAGCTCCAGAAGGGTAGCTGGAAGTCCCATCTTCTTGAAGAATTCACCCAGACGCGCAATACCCTCCAACACAATGGCATCAGGATCGCGATAGCTGCCTTGTACACCCATTACATTTACGGCAAACTGGACGAACATATTGATGTTGGACTTGTAAACGTACCGCATCCAAGCGGGCGTCAATACAGCAAGTCCTGCACCATGGGCAACATCATAAATGGCACTGAGCTCATGCTCCATCCCGTGGCAGGCCCAATCTTGGTCGCGGCCAAGCCCCAGCAGATCGTTATGGGCAACGGTGCCACCAAATCCAACCTGGCACCATGCATCGTAATTCTGAGAATCTGCCGAAACAAGCAGTGCGTTCTTCATAATGGTTCGCAGTGTCGTCTCACATAGACCATCAGTCAAATCGGTCTGCAGGGTGTTGGTGAAGAAGCGCTCAAAGATATGGCTCATCATATCGGCCACGCCATTAGCGATTTGATTACTCGGCAGGGTGAAGAACAATTCCGGGTTCATGACACTGAGCAGCGGACGCAGATGATTACTTCCGTATCCCAGCTTCATCTGTTTTTCTTCATTGGTGATTACTGTACTGCTGCTGGATTCGCTACCTGCCGCTGGAATCGTCAGGATCGTGGCAACCGGCAGTGCTGCTGAGATCGTCTTTCCTTGTTCATAAATCTCCCAAACATCGCCTTCATAGAAAATACCCATGGCAATGGCCTTCGCTGAGTCAATGACACTGCCCCCGCCCACGGCCAGAATGAGGTCAATTCCTTCTTTTTTGCAAAGCTCAATGCCTTCTTGAACCAAGGACAAGCGTGGATTGGGAACCACGCCACCAAGCTCGATAAAATCCAGATTGCTTGCTTTCAATGAAGCGATTACCGCATCATACAGACCGCTCTTCTTGATGCTCTTTCCTACATAGTGCAACAATACTTTCTTGGCATGAGGTTTGAGCAGAGCACCGATCTCCTTGTGGGTATCCTTACCAAAAATAATCCGTGTCGGGATGTGCATATCAAAATTCAACATAATGGTGTTCCTTTCTTATTACATTATTTTTTTACCATGTGATCGTATCGGGGTCCTTCGCATATCCGCAGCAGCCTTTTAAATCGGCAATAACCTGTACATCCTGTGCCGAAAGCTCAAAATCGAAAACGTCTATATTTTCCTTGATGCGCGATTTTGTGACTGATTTGGGCAAGGGTAAAAAGCCCATCTGCAGGCTCCAGCGAATGCAAATCTGGGCAATTGTTTTCCCATATTTCTGGGCAAGGGCTTTTACTTCAGGTACTTCAAAGATCAATCCCGTTCCAAGCGGGCTATATGCCTCTAACAGAATATTATTGGCCTTACAATAGGCTGTAACCACATCCTGAGTATCCCCCGGGCAAAGACGAATCTGATTAACCACAGGTGCAACCGTAGCCGTTTTCATCAGTTCATCGATATGATGAGGAAGAAAATTGCTGACACCGATGGAACGAATTCTCCCGGCTGCATGCAATTCTTCAAAAGCCTTCCAAGAGCCTGCATTGGCTTCCTGCCAGCTGTTTCTAAAATCGATAGGATTGGGCCAATGAATCAGATACAGATCGAGGTAATCCGTATCCAGATTTTTCATCGTCTGTTCAAAAGCCGCCAGCGTATTCTTATAGCCATGCGCTGAGTTTGTCAGCTTGCTGGTGATGTAAATCTCATCTCTTGCAATCCCGCTTTGTTTTACCGCAATGCCAACACTTTCCTCATTGCCATAACCTGCGGCGGTATCAATATGACGGTATCCCAGCTCAATCGCATCCTTCACAGCAGATACGGCAATTTCTCCATTTGGCGTCTGCCAAGTACCAAAGCCTACTGAGGGAATTTGCACTCCATTACTTAGTTCAAAACTAGTGGTTGATAATCCCATTTGAATTCCTCCTAAGTGTAATATGATCATATCCCTTGCCAGGAAGCCTAATGCGATTGTATACCCTCGTGTGAACTCTAAGTCAATAGGGAATTGAAAATGGGACGATAAAAGGTGACTCCAATTCTATAAAAGCAAGGATTAGTTTTCTTCAACACGAATGACAATTTTACCAAATGCACCGCGAGCTAAATGTTTGTAAGCTTCAATAGCCTGCTCAAATGAATATATGGTATCAATAACAGGCTTGATCTGATATTTGTCAAAGGCTTGATTCATCTCATCGAATGCTTTACGATGTCCTACGTAAATCCCCTGTATGCGCGCTTGTTTTGCCAGAAGCGAGAAAAGATTGACATTACTCATCATGCCATTGAGAAAGCCCACTATATAAATATAGCCTTGCTGTGCCAGAGCCTTGATCGATTGATTAAGCCCATCGCCACCAACTACTTCTAGGATATGTTGAACACCTTTTCCGTCCGTGAGCTTCAAGACTTCGTCTTCCCAGTTGGGTGTCTTCACATAGTTAATAATATCGGTTGCACCCAGCTTGCGTACTTTCTCACCTTTATCATCACTGCTGGTAGTCGCAATGACACGGGCTCCTAGCGCAGACGCAATCTGTACTGCAAAAATAGATACACCCCCTGTCCCCTGGACAAGTACTGTCTCACCAGACTTAAGGTTTCCGTATTCGACTAAAGAAAACCAAGCGGTCAATGCAGCGATTGGCAGTGTCGAAGCTTCTTCATCCGTCAGGTTAGTAGGCGCAAGGACCGCAGCATTTTCTTCAAGAATCATATATTCAGCCAGTCCACCGTTATTGGGTCCACCAATCGCATCCGGCGCCTCATCCTCGCCCGGTGCACCTTCAATCCATTTTGTATACAAATGTGACGTAACGCGGTCACCCAATTTTAAGCGGGTCACCTCCGAACCCATTTCAACGACGACTCCAACCGTATCCGAAACGGGGACGAATTTTCGATTCATCAATTCAGGTAGATAGCTGCCATCCATAATCGCTTTATCTCTAAAGTTAAGTGAAACAGCCTTCACACGAATCAGAATTTGTTTGGGGCCGGGCTTTGGGGTTTCCATCTCAACCAATTTCATATTTTCTAAGCCTATGCCTTGTTTTTGCCATGCTTTCATCTCTCAAATTCCTCCTTAGTGTATTTTCATGTTTAACTTCAACCCACGGTCAGTGGTGGCAGATCTCTGCACCCATCCCGACATAAGCAGGTGGGTATTGCGCTATGCTCTTATACAGCTTAACATTTTCCGCCAGCTCGCGATAATTTTCAAGGGATGTTGTTTATCTGCACAAAAAAACCCTCTCGATTAAGAGAGGGCAATTCCACATTAACTTCTCACTTATTCAGCTTTCGCCCAATATAGCAGGAAGCATATCGGTTAAGCAGTTATACTGCGCCTTCACAAGGGGGCTAACACCGCTTTGGCGGATGTTGCCGCCCGCAATACCGAAGGCGGCAAAGCCGGCTAGCCGGATGGACAGCACTCCTGCAGATGAATCCTCAATACCGATGATACGATGACGGCTAGAGGCAGCTAAGCCCAATCCTACACGAGCGGTTTCGGCATATAGCCAAGGATGAGGCTTAGGAGCAAGCTCACCTAAGGTGCCGGCCTGCCCCTTGCGAATCGCTTGCCCCGCGGTGATTACCGCATCGTACAGGTCCAGAGGATCACCAAGACCAAGTGTGCGGAAGGCGGACAACACTTCGGGCCAAGCCTTCTCATACAGCCCAGAGGTGACGAGGCCGATCTTGATACCGCGCTCCTTCAGTGTGAGCAAGAATTCCTTTAAGTCGGGAGCAGGGGTAAAAGCCCCCTCCTTGCCCCGGCCCTCCATAATTTCATTCATCTCATAGTGAGTGACGTCAAAATAATGACCCCTGGCTTCCTCAACGCTATGGCCGAAAGCATATTTGTCGATACAGTATTGAAGATGCTCCGACACCGAATGGCCCGATACATGAGGCTCGTCTTCCTTCTCTAAACTGAAGGACGGCTTGCCGATGAGACGGGCTATCGCCTGTTCAATGATCCATATCCAGAAGGCTTCACTATGAACACTAGTGCCATCCAGATCCATTAGCACGGCCTCTGCAGGCCCTTGAAAATCCGCCTCGGGGAAGAGATAGATGGCTGGATAACCCATAGCTGATTTAACAAAGCATAACGTCTTATCCTCATATACAATAAAGTCCGTCTTCCGGTCTTTAGGAGTCAAAATGGTGATGACACCTTCATGGCCCATACGATATAAGCCATCTCCCCCGATTTCCTCTTCCGTAAAATCGGGTAATAGTGCGGATAGTGGCAATCCGAAGCCAGGTAATATCCATGCTGATTCACTCATTGCGCTTATCCCTTCGTAACGACCTTGAAGGTCGCGATTTTCTTTGACTCGATCTGGGCACAGAAGTAACGAGCCGCCTCGGACAGCACAAGATCGGAAACATCACTCTCGTCCATCTTGCAGCGGGTCGCCTTGAGTACATCCACTCCGAAGCGGAAGTTAGCTGGTTGAACGATTTCAGTCGGATTGAACAGACGGATAATCAGCCCACTCCCGTCCTCCGCTTGCTTCACGGCAGTTACATGCAGCACGGTGCTATCAAGTGTGAAGAAGCCCGCCTCCATTGGCAATTGCCCTTGTCCGCGCCCAGTCACAGCAACTCGGACCGGACTTGCATATTCTGCTGCTTGCTTCAGAAGCTCAGCCTGTAGCCAGTCACCCTCGTGTACGGAAACCGCATACTCGAAGCTATACACTCCTGGGCATTGGATCCCCTGATCCGGTAGCTCCGTCAGTTTCTCTTCACTTACCGCTAGCTTAATCCGGCACGCGCGGATAAGCGTTAGAGCCAGAGTGCGAGCGTCATCCTCGAAGGCTTCGTATTCGTATATGCCTTTAGGCAGCAAGGCAATTCCGTCTACGCCGTCGGATAAACCGACAAAGGTCTGTAAGGGGTGAGTTCCGCCCGCCTGCTCCGCCCAGCCGGTGGAGTCCGGAATTGGAATCGAACGTGATAATACATCAAAGTGGCTGTCAGCCCAGGATACATCGGTATGAAGCTCCGTCGGAAAATTGACCCGCAGCCAATGATCCTTCGCTTTGTTGTCTACTGTCAGTTTCACCTTAACCGCCTTGGCTCCCTTTTCTAGTGTGTACGCGATTCTTATCGGTAGATCAGACAAGATTGTGCTACGGGAATCTCCATCCGCATAGTCCATAGGAACGGGGAAGACATAATCTGCTTCAATCGTACAAGACAAGCAGCCGCTTTCGGTGATGGCGATGTTAGCTTGGACAGATAGGCTGTTGTATTTACGATCGTACCTTGGAGACACGTGCTTCCATGCATTGCCGCATTCTCCCTGATCAGACAGATAACCCAACTGCGTGTACGTTTTGCCTGTTGTTTTGTTCACGATGTCCAAGGTGCTGTTTGGGTTAACCTTCACTTTAAGGAACTCATTCTCCATCGTGTTCGGACCCGTCACCAGCGACTTTATGTTCCGAAGCTCTTCGGCTTCTGGTCGAACAAGGTACGCCCGGTAGCCGAGACTCGGAATTCCACTAAGCTCTGCATGCATTCTGATCCGGTGAGATTCGAGAATGGTGGGAACCTCCCAAATGCTATCCATAAAGACACTGGACTTTTCAAAAGCAATGGCTTGACGCTCCACATTCTTGTCATTCTCATGGTATAAGCTGACAGACTTCGTGCCTGTGAGCCGAGGAATCTCCAGATCCACAGTAACAACAGCTGTTCGCTCTTCCGGAAGAGAATTATAGACAACTAGCTGCAGGGCATCTTGCGGCAAACCCTCAGGTGATAAATTCTTGGCAATATGCGCCATCGCGTCTTCCGTCACGATGCCTCCGATGTCACTGGCCTTCCGATAACGGTATTCAATATCTTGGCAGACCACATCTGGTGCGCAGCCACCATTGGCGTCGTGGGTATGGTTGGACAGCAGGTACTTCCAGCCCCGTTCCAGATAACGCTCTGGATAGGTAGCACCGAAAATAGATGCAAGAGAAGCCAAGGGCTCTGCGTACGATACAAGGTCTGCCGTTGCACGGAAATCCATCTGTTTCAAGTACGTACGAGCGCTAATCGTACCGGGAAAGAGGAATGTCCACATCCCTTCCTTCAGATAAGAGCGGCGTTCTCCCGTCAGAACAGGCAGACTTGCCACGTCCAGATGCTTCTCCGCTTCGTTCCAGAATTGTTCCAGACTGGTATGCTCAATGCTGAACCTGTCGCCTAGCAACTCCATGGCATCAGCAATAATCTGAGATTCCAGCGGGTGGGCCACGGAAATATCGTGTCCATGCATAGCCAGGAACACTTCAGTTGTGAAGTGACGCCCTTCTCGCTCCACCATGTTAAGAATGGCTTCTTTGAGCTTGCTCTTATCATAGTGCACCGCAGGAGCCTTCAAATCGTAGGATTGGTCTTCTCCAGACAATCCGTCGGACAGACGGAACGGGACCTCATCGTATTGACCCCATAGATGCGTCTTGTCGAACACAGTGCCACGAGTTACAGCTCTATGCACCTGATAATACCAATTGTAGCGAGCATACACGGCAAAACGGCTTGCTAATACCTTCGTCCCATCAGGTGCACTCCAGATCCACTCCGCATCTGCTTCATGATGAGAAATCCCGCGGTAGAACATCATCTTGCCAAGTCCGAAGTCCTGCAAAATTTGCGGCAATTGTCCTGTTTGACCCCAAGAGGAGGGCGTATAGGCAACAGTTCCTGTCTTACCGCCATAGCTTTCTACCGTTTTGCGACCAAAGAGCATGTTGCGAACCAAAGCTTCTTGAGCAATACTGAATTCTTCCGCAAGGGTATAATAAGGACCTACAATCAGTCGACCTGCACGGATTAAGCGTTCAATCTGCGCACGACGCTCAGGGCGCATCTCCACGTAATCGTCCAGCATGATCGAATGTCCGTCCATCGTGAATGAGGCATAATTCGGATCATTCTCCAAAATATCCAGCGTTGTGTCCATCATGGTGAGCAGGTTCCGGCGCGTACGCTCGAAGGAGCGGCGGAATTCCCGGTCCCAGTGTGTGTTAGATACGACCTTAATCTGTTTGATATGCGAGGAATCAGGCTTCATCTACATTCGTCTCCTTTAAAAACATATTATTTATGTTCACAACTCGTGTTAGCAATCGCTTCATAACCAAGTAGCTCTTCTGTAAGCGTTTTATAACACGAGTTATAACATTCTAAAAAAATGGGGCCTTTACTCCAGGCCCTTAAATAACTTGCACTTAATAACCTCTTGCCTTACATTATTGCTCCACTTTGGGCCCGATAACTGCTCTTGTGCATCCGCTTCAACGTCAGTTTGTTGCCCAACAGCTTCCGGTGCAGCAAGAACTTCCATCCTCTCCTCCAGCAGCATAAAGGCTTGTCTTCCCATGTCCATATAAGGGACCTCAATGCAAGGAATCGGTGGAACCATATGTCTACTGACCCGTTCCGTATCATCAGCCGACATGACGAACAGGTCTGAGCCAACTCTCCAACCCTGTTCATAAGCAATCCGATAGAGTGAAACAGCTCCTCTTGACCAATTAGCTAAAACAGACAAAGGTTTTTGTTGGCCTTCCAACCACTTCTGCCACTTATTCTTCTGAGTAGCCCACGGTTCATCTATTGTAGTCACAATTGTATGCACTAAGCCTTTATTACTCATCCAAGCCTCATAAGCCTGCAACCGCTCACGATCTCCTTGTGTAGCTGGTCGATCAGGCGGTTGCACATTCAGATAGATCGGCGGAACCCCCGTCTCTTCCCACATGAAATCTAAGGCCTGAGTAATACTGCCCCCATAATCGGTCTGCACGGTGCAGATACCACCTTCAGGAATACCTTCGACAGTCACATAAGGAACTCCGCACTCTAGCACGGCTCTCTCCCATTGCGCACTCAAGGAGTCTGGAAAGTCTAACGTAATCAGCCCATCAATTCTCCCTTGACGATACAAGGCAATAAGCCCATCTCTCCCAGCCTGATTGCCCCCCTCTCCATACATAAGAACATGATAACCGGCAGGACCGCTGGCCTGTTGAATACCTTCTACCAGCTGGAGAAGCAATGCGTTATATACGTCCCCATAAACAGCGATACAATGGCTTCGGCCTGTCTTAATACTCTTGGCCTGTACATTAACCGTATATTTCATTTCATTAATTGCGTTGGTGATCGCAGCACGGTTATCCTCACTGACCGTAATACCCGGCGTTCCATTAAGAAAAGCCGATACCAGACTCCGCGAAACTCCGGCCCTTTTCGCAACATCGGTACTGGTTACTCTCTTTCGCAAAGATAAGCACCACCTTTTATAAAAATATTATAACTCGTGTTATAAAACATAACAAGGAGATTTCTTTTGGCAGCAGAGAATTCCGTATTAGTCTCTTGTTCTCCCCCAAGAGTGAATTTCTAACTCTCGAAGTCGTTGCATGATCCCCTCAAGATTATCTTGAGCACGAGGAGTAGGTTTTTCCTGTTGGAGTTGAAGGACTTGCTCTTGCAAATTGATTAAGATTCTACCAAACATTTCGTAATCCTTAATGATTTCATCTAAATAGGAGTCGACCTCAAGTTCGTTATATCCTCGTAAAGCTTTACTAAAATTCTTAT
>JAIMBU010000717.1 GCA_023511325.1 Gorillibacterium sp. | reverse complement strand
GATCGAGATCGGCGTGAACGTGCTAAATCCACTGCAGCCTCTGTATGCCCTGCCCGCCGAAGAACCCCACCCTTTTTGGCGACCAGTGGAAAAACATGTCCAGGACGATTGAAATCACTTGGCCCTGCATCTGGATCGATCAATGCTTTGATTGTCTTGGAGCGTTCATGCGCCGATATTCCTGTTGATGTCGAGACATGATCGACAGAAACCGTAAAGGCTGTACCATGAAAGTCCGTATTCTTCTCGACCATTGGCCGAAGATTTAGCTCTCTGGCCCGTTCCTCCGTAATGGGAGTACAGACGAGACCTCGTGCTTCCCGAATCATGAAGTTGATTACCTCGGGGGTTGCTTTATCAGCTAAGGCGATTAAATCTCCTTCATTCTCGCGATCCTCATCATCAACCACGATGATAATTTTCCCCAGCATCAGATCATAAATGGCCTCTTCAATGGGGTTAAAGCGTATGACTTCATCTTGTGTTTCTTCAGTCATCCTTCTCACTCCTCTTGCTTAATATGTGAATATCAATTGTTTCTCTTACATAAATCCATTCTCCAACAAAAAGTTTGCAGACAATCCACTGTTTGTACGTTTGTTCGTGCCATCAGGTGAATGGAAATGAAGCAGGCGCTCGATGTACTTTCCAAGGATGTCGCATTCCACATTAACTACATCACCAGGATATTTATCCATCAGAATCGTTTCTGCTAAGGTGTGCGGAATGATCGATATGGAGAAAACCTTATCGTCTACACGAACAACCGTTAAGCTAATTCCGTCGATTGCAATGGAGCCTTGATCGACAATATATTTCATGATTTCCGGTTTCTCTGGTTCAACAGTGAAGACAACGGCATTCTCCTCTAGCAGACGAGAGCGAATACTACCGGTTGTATCCACATGTCCTTGGACGATGTGCCCACCATAGCGACCACCTACAGCCATTGCCCGTTCCAGATTCACGCGTCCACCAGACAACAAGTTTCTCAGCGTCGACTTGCGGAACGTTTCTGGCATCACATCCATGGATACACTGGAACTGTCAAAAGCAATGACTGTAAGACAGACTCCATTAACCGCTATGCTATCGCCCATATGGAGTTGCTCAAGCACGAGCTTAGCTCCAACCGTTAGCACCATGGCCTGTCCTTGTCGAGCAATCTTCTTCATAACACCGATTTCTTCAATAATTCCGGTAAACACTAGCTGTCCGCCTCCGTTTCCACTGCAGCATATTCAGGATATCCGGTCAAACAAATATCTTCCCCAAACAAATCAACTTGGGTGCGGATTAGCTTGATTGCTTCACTCATTTTGTCAAATCCAGCAAAATCGAAGTTGGCTGGTGCATGCCGTCCACCGATAATTTTGGGTGCATAGAACAAGACCATTTTATCTACAAGACGACTTTCTAGCATCGCTCCGTTTAAGCGTCCTCCACCTTCAAGTAGAACGGAGCCTATTTCCCGTTCACCAAGGACTTCCATCGCTCTTATCAGATCCACTTGTGGACCTGTGCCAGCGGTGAGCACTTCAGCACCAAGCTCCTCAAGCCGCTTGCGTTTATCCAGATCTGCTCCTTCTGTGGTAATGATGATAACTCGGGCATGTTGAGATTGAAGAAGCCGAGAATGCAGAGGTAGCTGCAAGGTAGAGTCAATGACTACCCGAATCGGATTCAAGCTCGGGACTGGAAGCCGTGTCGTGAGCAGAGGATCATCTGCAAGCACGGTACCGATACCCACCATAATCGCTTGATGCTTATGTCTTAGCTGGTGGACGTATTCACGCGAGAGATCATTGGTAATCCACTTGCTGTCCCCTGTTTCACTAGCGATACGTCCATCCAGTGTAGAGGCTGTTTTTAGTGTCACAAAAGGACGCTTGGTCACAATATACTTATTGAACATCTCATTAAGGAGAAATGCTTCCTGCGAGCGAATCCCTACGATCACATCAACTCCGTTCGCCTTTAGTCGGGCGACCCCTTGGCCGGCAACCAGTGGATTCGGATCTAAAGTAGCTACGACGACGCGGACAACCTTCTCGGCAATAAGCCGGTCTGCGCAAGGGGGTGTCCTGCCATGATGGCTACAGGGCTCTAAAGTTACATAAGCGGTTGCCCCTTCTGCTTCACTACCTGCCATGTTCAAGGCGTGAACCTCAGCATGGGCGGTGCCTCTCTTCAGGTGTGCACCCATACCGACTATTCGTCCAGCTTTAACGAGTACGCAGCCAACAGCGGGATTACTATCTGTCTGCCCACTGGTGGACCTGACCAAATTCAAAGCCAAATCCATATAGAATTCATCACTTAGGGTATCCATATTCTGCCCTCCACCACTTCCTGCGATAAACAAAAAAAGCCCTGTCCGTAAAGGGGGCGTGTACATGCAGAGACTGAATAGCTTCGGTAACTAATTGTTACCAACCTTATGCCCACGTGAAAAAATGAACAACTTCATGTTTGCAAAAGGTAGCCACTTCATTTCCTTCTCTCATCCAGACTTTAACTGTCGGTTCTGGAGTTACACCAGATCCACCGGACGAAACTACGGCGTTATTGCTATTGCCGATTGTTTCGTTCGGGTCGCGGACTGGCACGATGAAACGGCTGTTTCATCGCGGATCAC
>JAIMBU010000716.1 GCA_023511325.1 Gorillibacterium sp. | reverse complement strand
GTAAACAAGTATCGCGCTAAGCTCCTGAAGCATCGTCTTCTGGCTCATCTCAGGCAGTTGTTCGATAAATCGCTGAATGATCAGATAACCGTCATGCAATTCCGTCATATATTCCAGCCGTTTTGTCGATCGGTTCAACGCGCTATGTAGTTCTTCTTCATCCATAGGCTTCAGCAAATATTCAGATACGCCATAACGCATCGCTTGCTTCGCGTATTGAAAATTATCGTAACCGCTTACAACAATGGCGACAACAGGCAGATTCAACTGATAAATTTGTTCAATCAGCCATAGCCCGTTTTTCTTCGGCATCATAATGTCCGTGATCACAATGCTTGGCCAATGCTCATTGATAAAATTCCACGCCTCCTCACCGTTGCTTGCCTCGCCCGCCACACAAAACTGCGGATTCAGCTTCTCTACCATCTCCACGACCGCATCGCGAATCCAGAGCTCATCCTCCGCTACCAGTACTTGAAACATGCCTTTCCTCCTCACTCCATATATAAGTGCGAATCAGACGGTAATATATAATTTATCATTATAGCACTCTTCTTGATCCATTAGGTTTGTAAAAACAGCAAAAAGACCACCTGGCAGCGTTCACTTGGTGATCTCTTGCTTAAGCAGATCCGACCCAGATTCCTTACTTCATCAGTTTATAGGTCACATTCATTTCTTCAATAATCTTATCTCCGCCATTCTTCTTCCAATCGTCGATCGCTTTATCAATACCTTCGGCAGGTATATCGCCAACAATGTACTTCACCATTTCGCTCATCAACTTTTGATCCAGCGAGGTACCGAATTTGGCGGCCGTCTCCGAATAGACGCCTACCCCTTTATTGGGACTCGCATATTTCGCATTTTCGTCAAAAATGGCATTAATCTTTTGCGCGTATGCGGGGTCATCCCATAAACGATAGGTCGTTAACGGATTGACTTTGCGGAAAAACCAAAAGCCAATAATAAACGGACGATCCTTATCGAATTGATCCAGCTTCTCATATTTATTGTCGGCCGTCTTTATATAATCGATTCCCTCAACGCCGTTCTTGTTCAAGATATCGCCTTCATCTGTGGATAAATAATCTAGAATGGCGAGGATGCGTTCTTGCTTGTTCTTATCGATCGTGGCATTGATTACAACCTTGTTGGAGGATGCTCCCGTTCCCACGCCTTGAAGACCTGACGGACCTTTAGGAGGAGCGCCCGTGATCCACTCAGCATTCGGCACCGTCTTCTTGATATTCAGCTCCGAGCCGGAGGATCCCTCGGCATAAATCGCCGTTGCCACCAACTGATGAATTCCCAATCTGTTGGCTTCCGCCTTCACGCTTGGATCATTATTTTTATTTACGGCGAAATCTTTATCCAGAACGTCCTCGGCATACGCCTTTCTCAAATAGCTTAAAAAATCCTTCAATTCCTTGTTCTGCGTTTGCCATGGAACCAGAGCCCCATCAATCTCTTGCCAGCCGTTGGCTAAGCCAAACGCAGATCTCAAGTAATCTAGGAAGCTAAAGGTTGTCCCCCCGCTGATGGAGGTCGAGAATCCGATGGTGTCATCTTTGCCATTCCCGTCGGGATCGTCTTTGACGAACGCGCTGGCCACGTTATACAATTCGTCGGTGGTCGTCGGATATTCCAAGCCCAGCTTATCCAGCCAATCCTTTCGGATTACCAATGTATCGCGGGTTTCTGGCGTATAAAGGGGGATCCCGTATGCTTTACCGCTCGGGTTGCCTATGGCGAACGTTTCCGGCTTGATATCCTGCGTGAGATTGGGATAATTGGCCAACAATGGATTTACATCCAGAAATACACCCTTAACGCGCCATTTCAGAAAATTGTTCATATCGATATAGAAAGCATCGGGAAATGAGTTTGACGCCGCAAGCACGCCCAGCTTCTCCGTATAACTATCCGCTGGAACCCACTGGAATTTCAAATCGACATTAAATTTCTTATTCAAATAGTCAATCATCGGATGCTGGTCAGGCCAGCCTCCGCCTTCATAGGTGATGCTCATCAAATTCAGGCTCAGCTTATCTTTGAATTGATCTGTGGACCCTACAGACGCTTGCGGTGCAGAAGTCGATTTACCGCCCGTGGAAGCTGGCGACGAGCATCCGGCAACGAGACTAGCCATTAGCGCAATTGCGACGGTCGATTTCACCCATTTCTTCATACCGTTCCCCCCAAAGAATAATGATGTTTTCTTTATTAAGGTACCAGAATGAATGCGCTTTAGCATGATCAGATCTTCTGATTTCCCATCCGATCGTATTTAGTTTCAACCTATCTCCAGCAGCTTGAGAAGAAGTTTTAACACCCTCAAACTTTCCTGCAACCTTGGCTAATTCCAAAAAAGCGCAAGTATTAACAGTGTGTTTAGTTGTCTATAGGCACAATAAAAAACGGCATCTCTGCCGTTTATGTATAAAAGTTTAGTGGAGACTATCGAGATCGAATCGACGACCTCTTACATGCCATGCAAGCACTCTCCCACGTTTGGTTAATTTCACTACTCCAACTTACCCAACTTAAAATATATACAATTAATCATGCGCTTGGAGCAGAAACCATTCGCTTTGCCCGGCGACTGTTGCGCCCATTTTCACCAATCGAACTGGCAGGCCAT
>JAIMBU010000715.1 GCA_023511325.1 Gorillibacterium sp. | reverse complement strand
GTGATAAAGTATCGGGTAAAGTTCGTCCGCCAAAAGAAAATGAACGCTATTTTGGTTTGCTGCAAGTTGAAGCAGTAAATGGAGATGACCCAGAGTCTGCGAAGGAACGTGTCCACTTCCCTGGATTAACCCCTTTATATCCAAATCGCCATATGAATTTGGAAACGACTACAAGACATATTTCTACACGTATAATGGATTTGCTAGCACCTGTCGGCTTTGGACAGCGTGGTCTGATTGTTGCGCCACCAAAAGCGGGGAAAACAATGCTTTTAAAAGAAATCGCTAACAGTATTACAACGAACCATCCTGAAGCAGAGCTGATTGTTCTGTTAATTGATGAACGTCCTGAGGAAGTGACCGATATTGAACGCTCGGTAGCGGGCGATGTTGTCAGCTCGACGTTTGATGAAGTGCCGGAAAACCATATTAAAGTGGCAGAACTTGTGCTCGAACGTGCGATGCGCCTCGTTGAACATAAGCGTGATGTCGTCATTTTAATGGATAGTATTACGCGTTTAGCGCGCGCATACAACTTAGTCATTCCGCCAAGCGGACGTACGTTATCGGGAGGAATTGACCCGGCCGCATTCCACCGTCCGAAACGGTTTTTTGGAGCGGCGCGAAACATCGAAGAAGGGGGCAGCTTAACGATTTTAGCTACCGCTCTTGTCGATACAGGTTCGCGCATGGACGATGTCATTTATGAAGAATTTAAAGGGACGGGGAATCTTGAATTGCATTTGGACCGCAAGCTGGCGGAACGACGCATCTTCCCTGCTATTGATATTCGCAAATCAGGTACACGTCGAGAAGAAATGCTGCTTACCAAGGAAGAGTTGGAGAAGGTTTGGGTACTTCGGAGGAATATGCAGGAAAGTCACGATGTTACCGAATCTTTCCTTAAGAAGTTGGGTGAATCGAAAACCAATCAAGAATTCTTGGATATGATGGATGTCAATGCGACCTCTCCAGCTAGAAAAACTCGAACGACCGTAGCATCAACGACAACAAGGAGATCAATATGAATTTGGTTTACGCTGATCAGCAAGGCAATGTCTACGATCATCCAGATTATTTACCACTGGCTCGCAGCGCGGATCAAGTGGTTGAGATTATGGATGATGAGTTGGTTCCGCTTCCCGAAGGTGCCACATTGGTTGGCTTGCCTAATACTCGGCCCCTTTGTATGGATCCACTAAGTGGCGATATGATGCCCTTGCCCGGTGATTTCCAAGCGGTTGGAGCGCTATTGCCGCAGGGTTATACACGCCTTTTATTACCGGGTTACGCCAAAGACAGCCGCAAACAGGTGCTTCCTCTTTTCGGCTATACAGCGGTTGTCTGGAAGAATGGTGGGTTTTGGGTAGCGGCAGAGCAAAGCGATGATCCAGATCCATGGAACCCACTGAACTGTGATCCAGATCAGCTACAAAAAGGTGTAGATACACTGGTTAGTCGATATCCTGAGAATCGATTAATCGATCACTTGTCGCATTGTGCGTTGGGCTATGAGTGCTTGACCGCATCAAACACCTTTCTACAGCGTTTAGAAGGGGCGGTTCCTGTATCTTTTTCCTGCAATGCGGGCTGCTTCGGCTGTATTTCGGAGCAGCCAGACGATAGTGACTTCCCTTCCCCCCAAACTCGGCTTACCTTCCGACCAAGTGTAGAAGAAGTTTCGCAGATCATGTTGGAGCATCTACAACAGCCGGAGAGCATCGTCAGCTTTGGCCAAGGCTGCGAGGGAGAGCCCTCCACGCAAGCACCGCTTATTATTGGTGCCATTCGCAAAGTGCGTGAAGTGACCCAGTTGGGCTTTATTAATATGAATACAAACGCAGGGCTCACCGATCACATTCGGGATATTGTTGATGCTGGACTTCAATTGATGCGGGTGAGCACAATCAGCGCTTTAGACGAGCATTATAATGCTTATTATCGGCCTAGAGGGTACTCGCTTGCTAATGTAGAGAAGACAATTCACTACGCTGCCGATCAAGGTGTTCTTGTCTCGCTTAATTATTTGATTTTTCCGGGAGTATCCGATCGGGAGGAAGAGATCGATGCGATGATTGGACTCATTCGGCGTTCAGGCGTTAAATTGATCCAAATGCGCAATTTGAATATTGATCCAGAAAGCTATCTTCAGCTTATTCCACCGGCCCAAGGTGATATTGTGGGGATGAAGCAGATGCTTGAGATCTATCGAGAAGAACTACCTGATGTATCCATTGGTTCCTATACTCATACCCCAAAGGGACTTGAACACAAGCTTAAATTAGAAAGAGCTATTTTGTAATATGCAGCGAAGATCTGCAAAGCGACCGTGTCAAGGTGTAAAGTCCCATAACAAGTCCTTGCTTTTGTAGATTTGTCCATGATATAATTCACTTGTGCGTCAAGTTAACTCTGGGTCGACATAACAGACTCAGGGCGGAAAGAGGTGAAAGAGTATGAAGCAAGGAATTCATCCTAACTACAATGCAACGACAATTACCTGCGCATGTGGTAACACTTTCGAAGCAGGTTCCGTAAAGAACAACGTTCGCGTTGAAATTTGTTCGGCCTGCCACCCGTTCTTCACCGGTAAACAAAAGTTTACAGATGCTGGCGGTCGTGTCGACAAGTTCAAGAAAAAATA
>JAIMBU010000714.1 GCA_023511325.1 Gorillibacterium sp. | reverse complement strand
TGAGTTTTTTATTTGGTTATCTATTTAGTTCTGAAGTTTGTACGTTGGGG
This sequence comes from Gorillibacterium sp., assembly GCA_023511325.1. Classification (GTDB taxonomy): domain Bacteria; phylum Bacillota; class Bacilli; order Paenibacillales; family NBRC-103111; genus Gorillibacterium. The sequence continues at coordinate 2,594 of JAIMBU010000714.1, read as the reverse complement.
ATGGACGTAAATGTGCAGATAAAGTTTTCAAAGTCAAGAATTTTTTGTGTGAGACGGGAGGCTGCGCGATTGCGTATTCCGGCGGAGTCGACAGCACTTTGGTGCTTGCTGTGGCTCGGGAGATGCTTGGAGAACGATGCTTGGCGGTGATCGCTACCTCATCAACCTATCCCAAGCGCGAATATGAGAATGCCGTGCGGTGGTTAGAAGATAGCAAGATCCCATACGTGGTGATTGAGTCTGAAGAACTGGACATACCGGAGTTCGCCGACAACCCGCCAGATAGGTGTTACTACTGTAAGCGAGAACTCTTTGCAAAAGTCTGGCAACAAGCGAAAGAGCACGGCTTGCCTTGTGTTGCAGACGGTACAAACGCGAGTGATCTCAGCGATGTCCGACCTGGTCTTCGGGCGGCGAGAGAGCTCAAAGTTATCAGCCCGCTCAAGGAAGCTGGACTTACCAAAGAAGAGATTAGGTTTATCTCCCGCACAATCTACAAGCTGCCGACCGCAGACAAACCGCCGATGGCGTGCATGTCTTCTCGGTTTCCGTATGGTTCCAGAATAACTCGCGAGAAATTACAACAAGTCGAAACGATTGAGAATATGCTCTATGGGCAAGGCTTTCGTGTGTTCCGAGCTCGTCACCATGGTGACATTCTGAGGCTGGAACTCGGACAGGATGAAATGCATCTTGTGCTTCAGCCGCAAATCCGCCAAAAGATTGTGGAGTTGGCAAAACGACAGGGGTTTGTCTATGTTGCACTGGACTTGGAAGGCTTCCGATCGGGCAGTATGAATGAGACTGTTAATCAGTGACTTTTAACTGGACTAAAACGTAAGGGATGAAACATTTGACTGTAAAAAAATAGTGCTAAACGGCACAGGTAGTGTCAAGCTACTTGTGTAAAAACAGTTGGTTGGCAGATGCGTTTCTTTTTCCATCTCAGGTTGAGCCTCGTGCAGAGTGCATATAGCATTCTTTCGCAACTGGCGGTGTTTTTCTGACATCCGATGGGTCTGAGCCGCCTGCGGAACTCTCTGAAGCATCGCTCCAGGTGGTTGGTGGTTCGGATCAGTTGCCAGTGCTCAGTTGGGAACGACAGGAATACCAGCAATTCATCGAGGTCCTGTTTGACGCACTCCACGGCCTCCGGCGCCGTCTGGATCCACTCCGCCTCCCAAGCTTGATATGCTCGCTCGGCTTCTCGTCTGTTGGAAGCTTGCCAGACATCTCTCAAGCCGCGCAGACATTCTTTCCTTTGACATCTCTTGAGCTTGGAGAAGACATTGCGTATCTTGTGCACCCAGCAGCGCTGGTGTGGCACGTCGGGATATACATAGCTCATAGCCTTGAGTAAACCTGCTCCGCCGTCTGAAATCACCAGCTTCAGGTTCTGGCCCTCCAAGCCCCGTGTGTATAGATCATTGAGCAGCCTCTCCCAGCAAGCCTCGCTCTCTGAGTGCTCCACGCGAAAACCAAGCAGCTCCTTGCTGCCGTCACCCCGAATTCCCATCGCCACCAATACACATTTGCCAACCGCATACGGCGAAATCTTCACGCTCAGCGCGATCCCGTCGAGAATCAGGTAGTCGAAATCGTCATCCAGACCCCGACGCTTGAAACGCTCAATCTCAGAGTCCAAGCTCTTCGCAATTGCACTGACAGTCGATGCCGAAGGCTCTATTCCCAAAAACGGACCCAAGACATCAGCCACACTGCGCTGGCTGAGTCCGCACAGGAAAAGAGAACGTATCAGCTCGTTCACCTTCCGCTGCCTGCGCTCAAACCGCCCAAACAACGAACTGCGGAACTTGCCGGACCTGGTTCGCGGTACCCTCAGCTTCTCCAAAACTCCAAAGCAACTCGCAAAGTCACGCTCGTAGTAGCCGTTTCGGTAGTCCCGACGTGCACTGTCCCGCTGGCTGGGACCAACACCGCAGAAGATATCCCGCTCCGCCTCCATCACATTCTCAAGCACCCGCCTCACACAACCCAAACATCCAGCCAAAACCCTGTCGATCGGATCCACATCCTCATTGACTGAATACAGCAACTCTGTTAACGTCTTTACAGCCCACTCGTTAGACATCTTTGGTGCGTTCCTCCTAGCTTCCGGTTTTGTCTTTACAACTCAACCTTGGATAGCAAAGGAACGCACCACTCCATAAAACCACAACTTTTACACAAGATACGGTACACTACCCGACCTGATTTGCGCTTGATGTTGCTCTCTTTGGGTGATAACTTATCCGTATGGCGAACCAGACATATTTATTGCGAAAACTGGCCTCCGATCTTGCACTAGCTGCTCACAAGCTGAGCATTGCCCACGGCGATGTTGCTGCCCGAGTACTCGTATATACCGTCTTTCTGCACCGTCTAAGCGGCAATGAGAAAGCTGCAGAAATCGTGCGGCGCTTCGATGATCAAGCGGATGCCGTGGCGGCGGTCTTCCAGCGCGAACACCGGCAGCACTGGCGTGCGGTTGCGCAGCGCCACATTGATGTAGCCGCCGGCCAGGTACAGGGTGCGGCCCAGAGCGCGGACCGGCAGCCGCCGGGTCGTGTTGGTGCCGTCGCCTAGCAAGTTGA
>JAIMBU010000713.1 GCA_023511325.1 Gorillibacterium sp. | reverse complement strand
AGTCAATACGATTGTGGTCAATTCAGTTGACGAATGTGGTTATCCTAATGCAAAGCAAATGTACAAAATGAAATATGATGGACTAAAAACATTTTGGTTTTCTACCAATACCTCTTCTATGCGCGTTCAGCATTTTATTATCAATCCGAAAGCCAGCCTGTACTTTCATGGTAGCGTCAGTGGTCTCATGCTTGTTGGAACGATGGAGATCTGCACAGACCTGCAGAGTAGAGAATTACTTTGGAATGATTCCAGTGAAGTTTATTATCCTCTCGGTATTAATGATCCGGATTACTGCGTGCTTAAATTTACGGCACAAACGGGAAACCTCTATTATGATATGAGCAAACATCTATTCGATATCGAATAAGGAGATTGAACCTTTATGCCTTATCTGCATAACAATCGCGACTTAGATATGTATTATGAACAGTTGGGTGTTGGCGAGCCGATTATCTTCCTACATAGCGGATATTCCCGGGGGATACTGGCTTTTGCTTGTCAGATACTTGATTTCCAGCAGCAATATACTTGCTATTTCCCCGATTTCCGGGGGCATGGTCGAACGAAATGCGCCAGTCTGGAGTGGAATACTCCTCAGCTTGCTGAGGATATTGTGAATTATTTAGACGGGTTGGCCATTGCCAAGGCACACCTAGTTGGTTATAGTCTAGGTGCCAATGTTGCCTTGTATTCCGCAGTAAATCATCCACAACGAGTAGCGACCCTCACGACAATCGGTGCAAGCGGCTTCGCTGATCCCGATGGTGCCGATGCGTTCGAGCCGGAATGGCTTATCGCCAATGGTCGCTAAGATCTGATTAAGCAGATGACGGCAAGACATGAAGAAGCGCATCGGGGCAACTGGCAGGAATTTATGCGCCAAAGCGCGCGGGATTGGCGGCTATATCCACAGCTTACTAAGGAGCAACTGAGCGGCATTCATACTCCCGCTTTGTTTATGGCCGGGGAGCATGATACATATGCCAGTAAAGAGAAACTACATTTTCTCAGTTCTCTTGTTCAAGGCTCGCAATATATTTCCGTTCCAAATGGTAGCCATCGTCCACATATGTTACACGAGAGCCCACGCTATGTGAATGAAACGATTCTTGCGTTTATTGGATCACATCCTTTATAATGCTTGCTGCTTAAAATTGGCTAGGGCTTAGCTCTAAGCTCATTGAAGCCTTGAAGTTTTTTCTGTAGATTCGTGATATAAGTGAAGTTATTATAGCTTGTAATATCTCATATTCTGGTGGATTACGTGCATCATAATTGATATAATTATGCGGAGACGAAGAACGTCCTTAAGCCTTTGGGCATGAGGACGTTCTTTATATTTATGGAGGGCAGGAGGCCAATGGATTTTGAACAAGCTCATCAAGTATTTCTTGAACACCATGCAGCATATAGGACCGGGGAGAGAAAAGGTAGATTACTTAGAGGGCATCAACATGCAGAGAAGTTACTTCTGCAAAATGTTTGGTGGCCTCTAATCGGTAGCTTTGACCACCTTCATCCAGAGTATGAAATTGTGGACTGGAATCGAAAATCCCAATTTCTAGATTTCGCTTTTCTCCCTACGTTTGGTCGATTCGGGCTAGAGTGTGACGGTTTTCAAAGCCATGTTCTTGATATGGATCGGGAGAAGTTCAGCCATTCGTTAAATCGAGAAACCTTCCTCACGGGAATGGGTTGGAAAATGATCCATGTCTCATATGACGACGTTCTGAAGCGACCAGAAGTATGCCGCATGCTTGTGAAGTTAGTGATCAGTCCTTATCTTATTCGATCTCCTTCTTCTCTATCAATTTCACCTACCCAGAAAGAGGTTCTGCGATTCGCCTGGAGTTTAGGCAAACCCTTTCGTTCTAAGGACGTAGCTGATCAATATCGAGTTAATTTTCGAACAGCACGTAAATGGCTGCAGGCAATGGTTGAGAACGGTCTACTCCATCCACTCAACAATGGCAAACATATTCACTATTATGAGTTGAATCAAGGAGCTTTAGAGCACTTATTTTAAAGACGAGGATAAGTAGGATTACGTGTTATTGCTGCTTTCAATAGGGAAGATGAGTAACGAGAATGTTGCTAGGAATGCCGACAGACGAGTGAATGGGTAACAGATAAATACAATGAAACGGGGAGGTGAGTCAAAATTAGGATTGATAATAAGGGGGAGGACTTGAGGTAGCTGGTCCTATTATTGCGAATTATTATAGATGAAATTATTATTGGGGATTATTATCGCTGGTAATCCATGCTCAAGCTAATCCTGCATTTTGTACAAGATAATCATACGGGGAAAGTTTAGGGTTCCCTTATATTGTACATCGTGCAGGATTTTTCCGAAAAGCATGCTTGTAGCTCCGATTCTCGCGGAAATCCTGCACGATCTACAGGATAAAATCGGTTTTTTCGAAAAGAGCATCTAAATCCTGCATATTGTACAGGATTTTCTCGACCTTGGTCTCTGCTATGGTAGTGGCACCACGCGGAGCTGGGATTCCCATTTGCGTGGTGTCTGCATAATCAGGATCTCACCAAAACACTCAAAGTAGCCTTGATCTTTGAAAAAGATCAAGGCTTTGCCGCTGGATTAAGACTAGAACCGTTCATGATTTTGCCATTCTAAGAAT
>JAIMBU010000712.1 GCA_023511325.1 Gorillibacterium sp. | reverse complement strand
AAATGAGGGCTGCTAGAATACATAATCCATCCCCAAGATGCATCCCAAAGGGTACCGTTATCGTTAGAAACCCTATCCCAACCAACGTTAATCCAACGCCGATGATCAAGCGAGATTCTATTCTTTTTCGCAATACGACAATGGATAGTAAGGGCACAAAAATCACTGTCATGCTGACCAGAAAACCAGCATTAGACGTTGTTGTCGAGTTTAACCCAAACGTTATGCAGGCAAACACGCCAAATAGCAGGAAACCAAGCAATGCTGCATACTTTAACATGCTCCAATTGATTTGCCGCTTTAAGGTTTTGAAGAATAAAATAGCAGCCAGAACAAAAGCAATTCCAAAGCGAAGAGCAATTAAATTGAACTCTCCCAAGGAGCCTAAAGCCATCTTCATAAATAAATAAGAGGAGCCCCAACATAAGGTAACAAGCACCAAAAGTAAATCTGCCTTGAGCGGTTTCATCTAGCTGCTTCCCCTTCACACCATTATGTACTCCGCTTGAGTATAGTGGTGTATAATACACAAGTAAACTGACCATATCTCATAGCATGCATGAGTTTTATTCATGTAACTTCACTGGGGGTTTTTGGCGTGAGTATCAACAAATACGAGGTTTTTAGTAGAGTTGTCGAGCTAGGGAGCTTAACCAAAGCAGGCGAAATGCTCGGGTATACACAATCGGGCATTAGCCACGCGATTACCAGCCTAGAAACGGAATTTGGCTTCCCATTATTAACTCGCAACCGTTCAGGGATCAAATTGACCGCCAACGGTGAACAAATCATCAAGCTGATTCGTGACATTCTGAAGGGAAATGAAAGGTTACAGGAGGAGGTTGCCTCGATTCATGGGCTGAAGGTGGGTACTGTTCGCATTGGGACCTTTACCAGTGTTTCAGTCCACTGGCTTCCTGGAATGATCAAACAATTCCAAATCGACTATCCGCAGATTAATTTCGAGCTGATCGAGGGTGATTATCGCGAGATCGAGCAATGGATCGAAGATGGAGTCATCGATTGTGGTTTTGTCTCCCTACCAACGAAAGCGATCGTCCAAGCTTTTTCACTCAAGCAGGATCGAATGCTTTGCCTTGTTCCTCTGGATCATCCGCTGCGTGACCAGCCCTTTATCACCTTTGAACAGATAAAAGCGGAGCCTTTTATCATCCCGAAGGCAGGCTCCGATTACGATGTTCGCCGCGTTTTGGACAAGGCACAAATAAAACCGCGGATTAAATTTGCTGCTGGTGATGATTATGCCATTATTGCTATGGTTGAGAACGGACTTGGGATCAGTATCCTACCAGAGCTTGTGCTTCAAGGTCGGGATCACAAGGTCAGACTTTTGGAATTAGAGGATCAAAGCTATCGCTCGCTTGGAATCGCCATTCACGCCATGAAGTATAGTTCGCCTGCAACCAAACGTTTCATCCAGCATGTCCAGCAATGGCTACAGGTTTGAATCCAACTTAACCCTCTCTACTTGCCACCTGCCAGGCAGAGTAAAATTCTGATACAGAGCTATATCGCTTGCTTCGATCTGGGTTCACTGCTTGTAGGGCGACCGCATGCAAAGCTACTCCAGCCTCCCAAAGCGATAAATCCCGCTTTAGTACTCCACCGACCAGTCCAAAAGCAATTGCCCCCATGGTAAAGACGTTGGTCCTCTCATCAATAACTGAGCCTAACTCAAATTCCTCTGGAGACATGAAGCGAGATGAACCCCAAAGCCTGCCCATGGTGTTTATAAAAGGCTTCTTTTGATACAAATCGATATCACAGATTCGGGTTTCGTCTGTTTGGAAATCATACAGGATGCTCCCATCATAGAAATCAACCGCTACATATTCCTTGCTTTCTACATAATCGTGAAACTTGAATATTTGATTTAGAGCATGAACCCGCTTCTCCATGGGCAGTTGCTTGAACTTGAAAAATGGAGAAATCAAATATACAGAACACTGTACCTAGTGTCCGCAGCCAGCTAAATTCATGTTCTTCCTGAATTTGAAATTTAACTTGATCGATCTGCACGGTGAATGGTGTTGGACTCAGACGCGTTGGTTCATTCATGTTATACATGTCCTCCTCATATAGGCAACCTCTACTCCGTCAGTTAGTCAGATCCTTGTTTTCGAGATCTGGGCATATTTTACCATATTACTGGTCGATGGATATAAGTAAATCTTAACGAATAGATGATTATATTTAACGTTCATCGCTATTTTCGCTCTAAATTTCGTGGTTATAATTATTTTTAAAAAGAAGTTGTGCTAAACCTGATAAAATTCAATTTTCCGACACAATGTGAGGATAATTCCAGATTATAATGAACTAGAATCGTTTTTAGGAAGAAACTAGAATCAGAAAAGAATGGAGACATTATTCATGGGGTTTGCTCAAAAAATCACATCCGCTATCATCAGTTTGCTTATTATTGTTGGTGCGGTGATTGGTGTTTTTAGTTATCAAACAGCCAACCGGCAGGTAAAGGAAGCTGTTGGTATCGAGTTAGTCGGCTGCGCGAATATTACGACAGGTTTGGTGATCCCTGCGGATGTCGAGAAGCTGCTTCAAGGTGATGCATCTGGGCTCCCTCAAATGGAAGAAAAACTAAACTGGACCGTCGCTCATAAAGC
>JAIMBU010000711.1 GCA_023511325.1 Gorillibacterium sp. | reverse complement strand
GAAAAAATCGTTCGGTTTTTATTCCCGGGCGACTTTTTTGGCCAGTTTGCGCTATTGCAAGAAAAGAAGCATGATGCACATGCAGAAGTACTGGATGCAGCTACAGTTTGTATCATCCACAAACAAGACTTCCTACCGATCATCGAAAATAATTCGAAGATGGCCTACTCTTTTGTCATCGCGATCAGTGAGCTCCTGCATCAGGCAGAAGAATGGATAAGTACGATCAGCCTGCTTGAAACTGAACAACGACTGGCCAAGCTACTATTGCTTTTTCACGAGAAAAATGGCTCGCTTCCGAGCTTTACCCTCCCTGTTCCCAAAAAAGAGCTAGCCGCGCTACTAGGCACGACTCCGGAAACCTTGAGTCGCAAGCTTGCCTCACTCGAAAAGCAGGGATTAATCTCATTTATGCGGAAGAATGTTACGATCCATGACTTAGCGGGATTAAAAGCAATCAGCTACTAAAGCATTCTCTTGAATTTGTCGGGAAAACTCTTTAATTTCAGGCCTTATCCTCAGGCCGCTAGCTGGTATAATCATATTTGTATTTGATTTCGAAATAAAAGAAAGCGTTTACCAGTAATATGGTTTACTAGTAATATGGATCAGGGAGTCAGATATATCTCTTTGATGAATTGCCAAAAAGGAAGGTTGTGCTCAGATGAATAAAAGTCTTGGAGCTTTCTACAGCGGAGAATATCGTAATCTATTAAATGAATGTGGATACACAGAAGAGCAAATCAATAGCAGACTGGAGCAAGCTTGGATTACCCTATTTGGTGGAAACGGAGAAGAACAGATTTACTGGGAGTCAGGTACGGACGAGGGCTATATGCTGGACACGGGAAATCTGGATGTACGCACGGAAGGAATGTCCTATGGCATGATGATGGCTGTGCAGATGAATAAGAAGGATGTATTCGATCGGTTGTGGAAATGGAGTAACACGCACATGCGTCTGCATGATGGGGAGAATGCTGGCTATTTCGCTTGGTCATGTCAGCCAGACGGCTCTAAGGGTTCCGACGGTCCAGCTCCAGATGGCGAGGAATTCTTCGCTATGGCCTTATTCTTCGCCTCACATCGGTGGGGAGACGCTGCAGAACCGTTTAATTATAGCGAGCAGGCTCAACAGCTATTATCCATCTGTATCCACAAGGGTGAAGATAGGTTTGGGCATCCGATGTGGAATCCAGAGAATAAGCTGATCAAGTTCATCCCCAACTGTGAATACAGCGATCCTTCGTATCACTTGCCGCATTTTTACGAGTTGTTTGCCCTCTGGGGTGATCCCGTAGACCAGTCCTTCTGGCAAGAAGCTGCTGCTGCCAGCCGAGCTTACCTTAGATTAGCCTGCCATCCTGACACGGGACTCGCCCCCGAATATGCTCATTACGACGGAACCCCAAACAACGACAAAGGATACGGTCATTTCTATAGCGATTCCTACCGAGTGGCCGCAAACATCGGCTTAGACTTCGAATGGTTCCATGTCGACGAATGGCAGGTTGAAGAAGCGAACCGGATACAAGCTTTTTTCGCGGACAAGGACCCCGCAGATTACCGTCGTTATCGGATTTCAGGAGAGCCCTTCGAAGAAAAATCGTTGCATCCCGTTGGATTGATCGCTACCAACGCGATGGCATCGCTTGCAGGAAACGGTCCTCATGCTCGCGCCACTGTCGAGCAGTTCTGGAACACTCCACTGCGAACAGGGTCGAGACGTTATTATGACAATTGCCTCTATTTGTTTAGCCTGCTCGCCCTCAGTGGGAATTATCGAATCTGGCTGCCACTAGCTAAATAGACAAACTAATCGACAGAAGGGAAAAGCCTGCAATTGTACATCTTTTTGGCGATGGAAACCTGATCTGAACGAAATTCCTGCAAATATACAGCAATTCTGCCTCCTCATCTCCGTTTCGGCTTAATTAAGCCTGAAAACCTGCATTTTTGCAGGCATTTCCTTTTCAGGTCCAGATAGCAGCTAAAAACTGTATTTTCGCAGGAATTTCTCTTACTTTTTCCAAAACCAAAACACCTGAGATGCTGTCATTCACAGCAACATGCCTATTCCAACTTTGGGGCCTCTCCATATCTGGCCTATTGAAGAAACGAACTACTCAAGCTGCTTTTTGTCATGCTTGCCCAAAGACGTATAAGGCATATGATCGAGGAAAACGATCTCCTTTGGCACTTGGAATCTTGCAACTCGCGGACGCAGCCATACATAAAGCTCCTCTTGAGTCAGAGTAGCGTTATCCACTAGTTGCACAAATGCTTTCAAGCGCTGGCCGAAATCTTGATCACGAATTCCGATAACCGCTACATCCGCTACTTGTGAATGCTGGATGAGGATCTGCTCCACCTCAATCGGATAAACATTTTCGCCTGCTGAAACCACCATATCATCCGCTCTCCCGCACAAGAAATAATACCCGTTTTCATCTCGATAACCTAAATCACCTGATTCGATCCAGGAAGCATCCCGGTTTCTCATGGACCAGCTGTTTTTGATGCAAAATCGACCTACCTTGCCCACTTCAACCTCGTTTTTCTGGTCATCGACTATTTTTAAATGGACCCCTTTTATTTTCCGACCAATCGTATGGGCTGAATAGCTTAAATCCTGTGGTGTGGCGA
>JAIMBU010000710.1 GCA_023511325.1 Gorillibacterium sp. | reverse complement strand
GTTGTAGATAGACCCGTGCTCCTGTTATTGGTCCTTCGGGTCTTTATTCTCATTATTATTTTGTTTGAAATCGTGATGCGGTCCCATTTCTCAGTTGAAGTAAAAGCTCTATTCATTGTAGGTATTCTGATCATCCAAGCTAATGATTTTTGCAGATATCGTTTCCCTTCTTTCTTCGCAGAAAATCGTAGGGTACACGATGCATCCATCGTCGCAAGTATAGCCGGCATCGGTTTGTATATGATCCAATTCGATAACCTGGGCACAGAAATTTATTTTGTTTTTCCGATCGTGGAACTATTTCTGTACAGCAGTAAGATTAAGATAAGCCTATTGGTCTTTCATGTTATGGTGTTCTTATCCACCATGTATGCGCTCAAAACTAACATTGAGGCTTCGTTATTCTCCTATTCTGCCATGCTATTGCTTGTTTACTTATTTCGTAGCAATAGTCTACAAAAGAAAAAAGGGGATTTATTAAACGTTGAATTATTAGAGGCAAATGCCAAGCTTAAGGAGATTACCATCGTGAAGGAGCGGACTAGGATTGCTCAAGAGCTGCATGATTCCATTGGACATTCACTTATTGCCCTTCGCATGCACCTTGAGTATGCCGAGCACGTGGTGGATTCCAATCCTCAAAAATCAAGAGAAGTTATTACGAAGGCCCTTGCTATCTCACAAACAAGCATTACCGATCTGCGAAAAGCCGTTGCTGTTTTAAAGAATACCTCCTTGAAGGAAAGGATGCAGCTACACGAATCGCTCAATGAAATGATCGAAAGTATACAAATGACGGGAAGATTGAAATTCGACCTCCACTTCGACAAAGCCGTAGAACAGGCTAGCCTGGACATCAAGAAAGGGATTTATAATACGGTTCGGGAGGCAGTGACCAACGGACTAAAGCACGGAAGAGCCCAAACCTTCCACATTGAAATAAATAGAGCTGATCATCATACGATTCGAGTGGTGGTTGAGAATGATGGTGAGGCATGCGAGCATATTAAGAAATCGCATGGCCTCCATGGTATTGAGGATCGAATCGAGTCATTAGCGGGAACCGTCCGTTTCTCCTCAGCTCAAGACTGCGGATTTACAGTCGTCGCTGAGATTCCATATGTCACAGAAACGGGGATGATATAGATGATTAGCATCGTGATTGTCGATGATCAAGGCATTGTCAGAGAAGGATTAAAAATGATTTTGAGCTTATATGAAGAGGTCGATATTGTTGGCGAAGCGTCTAACGGAGAAGAGCTTCTTACCCTGCTCGAAAGCACAGTACCCGACGTCATTCTGATGGACATAAGGATGCCCATCATGAACGGTATTGAAGCAACGAGAATCGTAAAACAACAATACCCCGATGTGAAGGTTATTATCCTCACCACATTTGATGAAGATGAATATATTTTCAATGGTCTCAAGAATGGTGCCGCTGGCTATATTCTCAAAGACTCCAACTCGAAGGAAATCATCAAATCAATCAGGGCCGCCTGCGATGGTCACTTGTTGCTTCATCCCCAGGTGACAAGTAGAATTGTTAATGCCCTGCACTCGATATCCACCCAACCTTCTTATGACGCTACCGTGAAACTAGATTTAGCTAAGCGGCTTACCCCACGGGAAATAGAAGTAGCCGAACAAATCATGCAAGGAAAAAGCAATAAGGCAATCAGCGATGCTTTATTTGTAACAGAAGGCACCATTAAAAACTATGTATCCCATATCCTCGATAAACTTGAGTTGAACAGCCGCACGGAACTAGTATTGTATTTGCAAAGGAAATAGTAATTTGTATACAGAAAGCCCTTGCCTCCTTAAAAAGGAAGAGACAAGGGCTTTCTGATTGCTACGGGTGCTTCCAATTTTCCGTTTTTTTTCCTGACGATATAACTCACCACCGTTTATGACGCTTAACTCCATTCGTTGTTTCAAAACGACTCTCCGACCTTCTTATTTAACCCGCCCATAGAAATTACTAAAGGGCTTAAATTCAGCTAATACCTCATCCACTTTTTGGATCCTTTGTTCTAGATTACCCCGTAGTATAATGTAGGGAATACGCCGTTCCATTAAATCAGCTATAATCCTCTTATGGAAGACCTGACGTTTCTGATCCCCACTTCGATCCCAAGTATCATCATAAGGAATATCATCATCACACAAGAAAAATAAGTCGTACCGTTGGGCATTTTCCAAAGCAAGCTGTGTTAATAACTCGGGTGCCTGACCGTGATAATCCTGCGCAAACATATAGGTCGTGATCGCATTAGTGTCAACAAAAAGATATTTGTTCGCTTCAAGCAACGCCGCTTCTTCCCGCTCTATATGTCCAACGGCAATCTCATCAAATGCTGCCAACCGAATTCTACGGTCCACCTGGTGCTCAATCCAGTAATCCCGGCCATACTCACTTGCATAAATCGTCTGATATCGTTTCGCCAAAGCCTCTGTCAGCGTTGATTTTCCCGTAGACATGGCTCCTACAAATACAACTTTTGTAATTAAATCCCGATATACGATATTGCTTAAAAAACTCCGCGTTGCATAGGGATTTGAACGGATCATTGTTGCTGATATGGGGACAATTTTGCGTTCATCATCCACTCGTCTGTCCACAGCCCCCAGAGCTATACTCATATGT
>JAIMBU010000709.1 GCA_023511325.1 Gorillibacterium sp. | reverse complement strand
GTTTCAAATGATCCAATTTATTCCGATCATCATCGTTCCCCAAGTCTTTTTCTCCGGCTTGTTCGATCTAGACACGATGGCTCCTTGGTTACGCTGGCTCAGCACCATTATGCCACTTAAATACGGCGCTGACGCCCTGCGTGACATCATGATCCGCGGAGAAGGCTGGGACACGATTGCCTCTAATGTATATCTACTAACGGGGTTATCGCTTGTGTTTATGCTACTCAATATCCTCGCTCTACGTAAACACAGACGAATCTGAGGTGTATTTTATGAACAAAAACAAAGACATCAGCCAGGATAAGCATGAAGACCAACTGCTGTTTAGCGAATTGCTGAAACTTGGAACAACCCAGAAGAAAAGAACCGAGAAACAGGATCGAATCCTGCAAAGTGCGGTAGACGTATTTGCCGAGAAAGGCTACGCAGCTGCTTCCACCAGCGAAATTGCCGAACGCGCTGGAGTGGCCGAAGGAACGATTTTTCGCCATTATAAAACGAAAAAAGAGTTGCTTCATTCGATCATGGTGCCGGTCATGCTCAAGTTTATTGCACCTGCCTCCATCGATGACTTTGTTAAGGTGTTGGAAACCAAATATGAGAGTTATGAAGATTTTCTGCGTGCCATTATCACCAATAGACTTACCTTTGCCCGTAACTATCTCCCTGTGATCAAGATCCTCCTGCAAGAGATTCCGTTTCAGAACGAGCTTCGTGGGCAGTTTATCAATATTGCGAAGGATAAGGTAATGGGTAAGATGGTTGCTATAATTGAATATTATCAGCAACGAGGAGACATTCGCCCGCTTCCTCCACTTACCATCATTCGTCTGACCGTATCTGTTTTTCTGGGCTATGTATTCAGTCGTCTTATTCTTGTCCCCGATAATAGTTGGGATGATCAGCAAGAAATCGAGCAGAGTATCGCATTTATCATGAAGGGGCTATCCCCCAATTTAGACGGTTAAATCGCAGGCCAATCTGTTCCCAAAGAGAAACGTATGGCGTTCTTTGACGTCATACGTTTATTTTTTTCTTGATTCCTCCCCCCATTCTGCTATAATTCTTCTGTTCGTTCTATCGGCGGACAGCGAGTTCGGACCCAAGAAGCAGTCCGCATGAAAGGAAGAGATGACCTGAAATGGATCAACGGCAAACCCCACTTTTTACTGCATTACGTAAGCACGCGGATGGAAATCCTGTACAGTTTCACATTCCCGGCCACAAAAAAGGAGTAGGCATGGACCCTGAATTTGCTGAATTCATTGGCAAAAATGCCTTATCTATAGATTTGATCAATATTGCCCCTCTTGATGATCTCCATCAACCGACAGGGGTGATTGAAGAAGCTCAGAAGCTAGCAGCTGAAGCTTTTCAAGCGGACTACACCTTTTTCTCTATTCAAGGAACAAGTGGCGCCATCATGACCATGATCATGTCCATCTGTTCAGAGGGAGACAAGATCATTGTTCCCCGAAATGTTCATAAATCGGTTATGTCTGCGATTATCTTTATCGGTGCTAAACCCATTTTCCTGTCTCCTGTGCGTGATGCCAATCTTGGTATCGACCATGGTGTCACTACGCAATCCGTGCGAAAGGCACTACAGGTCCATCCGGACGCTAAGGCCGTGCTGATCATCAACCCTACTTATTATGGGGTTTGTGCTAACCTGAAGGAAATTGTCGATTTGGTGCATAATTTTAATATTCCCGTACTTGTTGATGAGGCCCATGGTGCATTACTGCCTTTTCACGATCGCCTGCCGATATCTGCGATGCAAGCAGGTGCGGATATGGCCGCAACCAGTATTCATAAGTTGGGCGGGTCCATGACGCAAAGCTCTGTGCTTAACATTCAAGGGCCGCGAGTCAACCCGAAGCGGATTCAAACGATTATGAGCATGCTGACAACCACCTCGACCTCCTATATTCTGTTGGCCTCTTTGGACACAGCACGGCGTCACCTCGCCGTAAATGGCCGAGAAATGGCCGAGAAAGCCATCAATCTCGCTCAGCACACCCGTGATCGGATCAATACCATACCGGGTCTCTATTGCTTTGGTGAGGATATTCTCGGGACGGAAGCTACCTTTGATTTTGATCCGATGAAAATTAATGTTCTTGTTCGTCATTTAGGGATTACGGGGTACGAAGCAGAGAATTGGCTGCGAGAGCATTACAATATTGAAGTTGAAATGAGCGATATGTACAACATCCTCTGCTTCATCACATCCGGCGATACAGAGGAGACAACCAATACGCTGATTGGCGCATTGCGTCACATGTCAGATCTTAACTACAACATCAAAACAGCCAATGAGTTATTGGTTACCATTCCCGAAATCCCACAGCTTTCGCTTTCTCCGCGCGATGCCTTCTACGGGGACACGGAAACGATTCCTTTCAAAGAGTCGGCTGGTCGGATCATCGCAGAGTTCATTTATGTATACCCACCAGGAATTCCGATCCTGCTCCCAGGGGAGATTATTTCGCAGGAGAACATCAACTACATTATGGATCATGTCGAGGTCGGACTACCGGTAAAAGGACCCGAGGATCGTTCTGTCCGCAACGTCAAGGTTATCGTTGAGACCCAAGCCATCTTTTAAGAATTTATAAATGCCTTGCTACCGCTCAAGCGGCAGC
>JAIMBU010000708.1 GCA_023511325.1 Gorillibacterium sp. | reverse complement strand
ATTTAGTACAATACTTGTCGATCGGAATCAACCCGTCACCCTAACGGACAGTGGAAAGGTTTTTCTCGAGCATGCTTTCCGCGTGCTGCAAACGATCGAAGATTTAAAACAGCGTTTAGCGGACATGGAGAACACTCCCCAAGGAAAGATTAGCGTAGGTACGACGGCCTCCATTGCGGTACAAATTCTACCGCGCGTTCTATCTTATTTCCAGAATCAGTACCCGTTAATCAAGCCTTCCATTCATTCCATGACCTCGTCGCAGATTCTTAGTGCTGTTGAGAACGGTAGTGTAGACATCGGTATCGCCTATCTATTTGATAAAAGCTCGTCAGTGGAAACATCGGTGCTTTATTATGATACATTTGAGTTGGTCGTCTCTCCATCACATCCCCTGGCTGAAATCGGTCATGCAACGGTAGAGGATCTTCGCTCGCTTTCCTTAATTCTGATGACACCGGGCACAGCTGTGCGCCGTTTCACCGACAAGGTGTTTAAAAAGCTTGAGGTTACACCTCATGTTGTTATGGAGCTCTCTAGCAGTGAAGAAGTCAAACGTGTAGTTGAATTGAATCTTGGCGCTGCGATCATCGCTAAGAACTCAGTAAGTGCTGAGCTTCGTAGGGGCACACTAAAGCTGGTCACTCTTGATGAGGTTGAAACAGATCAACCGGTTGTTGTCATGTACAAATCTGGTCGCTATTTAAGCTCAGCGATGCAGCAATTCATGAATGATCTTAAGGGTATGCCTCAAACCCAATTCCTCGGCAGCGAGTAAACGTTTATTGTTATGGAGGCGAGAAGCTTGATTTTTGATATGCACACGCATAACGCTAGATGCGGTCATGCTACAGGCTGCATCCGCGACTACATTGAAGCTGCCATTGTTGGTGGCCTAAGCGTGATCGGAATCTCTGATCATGCCCCCTATTTCGCCCAACAAGCAGAACAGCCCGCTCCAGCGATCGCTATGGCCAAAAGTCAATTTACCGGTTATATCTCCGAGGTTCTGGAGCTGCGAGCAGAATATAAAGACCAAATCGAAGTGCTGCTTGGTGTGGAATCTGATTTCTACCCAAAGCATGCCGATGTCTATCGAGCCATCTTTGATCAATATCCATTCGATTACATCATTGGATCGGTTCACCAAACCAGGGATGGACTCAGTGTTTTCAATAAGAATCGCTGGAACAACCTAAACAAATTCCAACAAGTACAGGTCAAGGATGACTACTACCGTCTGATTGCAGAATCTGCCCAAAGTGGCATGTTTCAAATACTTGGTCATATTGATGCAATGAAGGGTTATTATCCTGAATTCTCAGCGATTCCCAGTAAAGCTCTGGACGAGGCGCTGCGCATTATCGGTGAGGTTGGAGTTGCCATTGAAGTTAATACCTCAGGTAAAACCAAGGATGTCGGCGGCTGGTATCCATCAGATGAGATCCTCGAACGAGCGCATTATCATGGTGTCTCGATCACTTTTGGCTCAGATGCCCATGTTTCCTCGCGGGTCGGAGATGATTTTCATCTAGTTGAGCGCAAGCTGCGTGAGATTGGTTATAAGGAATGGATCTTCTTTCGCCAAAAGGAACGACAGGTCGTTCCTTTGTAAATTCACAATATAAAAAGGCCGAACAGTAATGTTTCGGCCTTTTTTGTTGTGCACTTACAAAGATCATTTTTCCATAATTGCGATAGTTCAGATCACCCATGGTAATTATTCGCAAGCGTCATACGAGTTTCAAGCAAACCAAGTAACTCAACAGTGAAAATCAACTATTTTAGCTAATTGGCTAGTTCTGAGAAAAATGTAAATTGATAATAATTCCGTATTTATATACTATTCTAATATTGATCAATAAAGGAGGACGCCCCTTGTCTCTCATTGAAGTGACTCACCTATCAAAAGAATTTAAACAATATCAACGATACCCTGGTGTTAGTGGGGCCTTTAGGAGCTTGGTCACTAAGAACTTCTCCTTAACTCGTGCTGTCGACGACCTTACCTTTAATGTTGAGCAAGGTGAAGCCATTGGATATATTGGCCCCAATGGTGCTGGTAAATCAACATTAATAAAAATGCTAAGCGGTATACTGGTTCCAACTTCAGGAACAGTATTGGTAAACAATCGAATTCCCCACAAGGAGCGTCATGTTAATTCGTTGAAAATGGGAATTGTTTTTGGTCAAAGAACTCAATTGTGGTGGGACTTGCCTGTTATGGATTCCTTTGAATTGCATAAGCATATTTACAAAATTCCAGAATCGACCTTTAAGCATAACTTAGCTTTTTATACCGAAGCACTAGATATGGACAGCTTCCTTTCTAGGCCAGTAAGACAACTTAGTCTTGGTCAACGAATGAGAGCTGAGATTTCACTTGCCCTCCTACATAACCCTGATCTGCTATTGCTGGATGAACCGGCGGCAGGTATGAATCCGAATGAGACTCGTGATCTAATGAATCTGATCGCCTGGATTCGGACGGAATTTGACCTGACCATTCTGCTTATCGAGCATGATATGTCGCTGGTTATGGGAGTGTGCGACCGAATTTACGTACTTGACCGCGGGATGCTGATTGCGAATGGCACACCGTCGGAAGTTCGGAATAATCCCAAGGTTATTGAAGCGTATTTGGGACAGGAGGCGTAA
>JAIMBU010000071.1 GCA_023511325.1 Gorillibacterium sp. | reverse complement strand
GGCTATATGTGGATCGGACCTACATATCTTCAACGGGGAAATCCCCAATATGCCCCATGGTTTTGTGATTGGTCATGAACCGATGGGAATTGTCGAGGAAGTTGGGCCTGAGGTTACCAAAGTTAAAAAAGGCGACCGCGTCATTGTGCCCTTTAACGTTGCCTGTGGTGATTGCTGGTACTGCAAGCATCAGTTGCAAAGCCAATGTGACAATGCCAACGATTTTCTGGATGGTCAAACGGGTGGGTATTTCGGCTATTCCGAAACCTACGGTGGATACTACGGGGGGCAAGCTGAGCTACTTCGGGTGCCTTATGGTAACTTCATTCCATTTAAGGTGCCGGAGAATGCTGAGTTAGAGGATGAGAAAATCCTCTTTCTATCGGATATCCTGCCTACTGCTTACTGGAGTTTGGATAATGGCGGTGTAAACTCAGGCGACACCGTTATCGTTCTTGGCTGTGGCCCTGTCGGGCTGCTCACGCAGAAATTTGCTTGGCAAAAAGGAGCAAAACGGGTCATTGCGGTCGATCATCTCGATTACCGTTTGGAGCACGCTCGCGTAACAAATAAGGTAGAAGTTTATAATTTCAAAAAAATGGGGGACGAGCTAGAAGGTCACCTGCAGGAGATAACCGAAGGTGGAGCTGATGTAGTGATCGATTGCGTTGGTCTAGATTCCGAGAAAACCTTGTCCGAGAAAGCTCAAACCTTGCTTAAGCTACAGGGTGGAGGTTTAGGCGCCTTCCGCACTGCAGTCAAGGTTGTTAGAAAGGGAGGTACCATTCAGGTTACTGGTGTTTATGGGATGAATTACAACATGTTCCCGTTTGGAGACATTTTCGCCCGAAATATAACAGTCAAGGCAGGTCAAGCGCCCGTAATTCACTATATGCCAGAGCTGTACCAGCAACTGAAAACAGGGAAAATTGACCCCACTGATATTATCACGCACCGTCTTTCCCTGGCTGATGCCGAACGTGGCTATGACATATTTGATCATAAGAAGGAGGACTGTATCAAGGTTGTTTTAAAACCTTAATTCCTTCTTGACCTTCTACGGGAATTTTAAAAACCAACAAAAAGGCTGCCTTCACAATGATTTACATCGTGGAGTGACAGCCTTTTTTGAGCTAGTTATCGAAGCGATACCCCTTCATTAAGTGTGCAGAATGGGTTTGATGTTCATCAACACATCCTGCATCCGTTCGGCATTATTAGCATACATGCGTTTAGCTTTCTCATCTTCGGTGGATAATGCAAACATTTCAAGATCCGCTTCACATTTCTTGAGGGAAGCATATAAGCTTGCCTTCATTTGTGGTTCGGGAACAGTGAGCTTATCATCGGCTAAATCCACATATAGCTGACCATAGGAATCTACTTGCCCAAGAAATACATTTTCCACCAGAAGCCCCGGACCATCTAGTTTCTCGTTTAACCATCCACGGTTGTAGCCCATGGTAACCAAAGCTTCATCCATGACTTTTCCGTCCATGATCACGGCTGAAGGCGCCTTCTCCGGTGCCACCGTTATTCCTAGGTGTTTTGGCGTGAGCGTTTGGTTTTCTCTTTTGAGTAGGACATTGATCTGACCATTGGTTTCCATTATAGCAAATTCGACATCAGCGAAGCTAAAGGCATCTTTAGATCGCAGTTGCTCCAGCAATTCATCTGTGGTAAGTTTCTCCTTTTTTAAATTTTTCTCAAGGATTTTACCATCCTTAATGAGAACTGTCGCTCTACCATCAATGAGATCGCGCATTCTTTTACTTTTGATCTGGAGAAATTCGATTCCAAATGATACAAGGACCCAAACGAAGAGGGAAAGAATTCCTAAGTACCAATTGGTGTCTAAATCCAAAGATATATAGCCAGCTAAGTTACCTATGGTAATCCCGGTAATATACTCAAATAGCGAGAGCTCAGATACTTGTCTTTTTCCGAGTAACTTGGTCATGAAGAAAAGCGTAATTACTGCAGTCAACGTCCGAATGATGATCATAGCCCAGTCCGACATCTTTTATCCCCCTTCTCGGCAAAATGCGTCTTCTACATTATGTCTCAGCCGGGCTAAATCAACACAATCAGATATTCCCTCTGTTTTTCGGAATGATTTTAGATAAACATGCAGAAAATAACGGTATGGCTATATTCAGGGTAGGAGGTGAAACACGTGACCGTGTCCGCTCAAGTGAAAACATGTGTAGCCTCTTTAAAAGGTGCGCAAGCAAGCCTAGAGCAATTTGCACTGGAAACACAGAATCAAGATGCTAAGACCTTATTTACCAATGCAGCCGCACAAACACAGCAAATCGTTCAAGAAGTAGAACAACGTGTCGTACAGTTAGAGAATGAAGAACCCCAATACAAAGGCTTCTAACAATAAGGATCAGGAAAGACCAGGAAACATACTCGCTTATCGAGTGTTTTCTGGTCTTTTCGGATTATTTATCTTGATTGATTCGACAATCCGCACATATCCAATGGTTTCCTTCTGAACCTCTACCTGTCTGTTTTCGGCAATTGTTGCAGTTAACGACAGGCAGTTTATCCTCTTTCTGACCGCTCTTCATCGCATTCTCCCCTTGTCCACACGAAAGCTCCCCTTGTATCTGCTTCTTACCATTAGTTTATCCAAAAGGATGTAAAAAGAAGCCAGAGGAATTTAATCCCCTAGCTTCTTAAGTGCTGGTTATATTGTATTAGTTAAAAGGTGTTTCTTGTACTTTGATGCACTCCGTTGGACAGGATTCAACGGCATCCTGCAATTCTTCTTCCATGGCTGCTGGAATAGCGGTAACCCCTTTGTTGTTATCGCCTTCAAAGACAACCTCAGCTAAGCCATCGTTATCATATTCAAAAATTTCCGGTGCAGCGGACCCACAAGAGCCACAAGCGATGCACTCTTCTTTATCAACTTTAGTAAACTTAGACATTCATTTTTCCTCCTCTCCATAGAGTTATTCTACTTCACTCAAAATAAACGATATGGAGAGGAAAGTCCGTGATAATTTTAACATTCCTCGATTCTTTTTAAGACAACCCTTCATATAGAAGCAAAAAAATTAATTAAACCGTCATAAACATCTTAATATCTTCTTCGACGCTTGTAATTCCACCGATGCCGAAGTTCTCCACCAACACCTTGGCAACATTCGGGGATAGGAAGGCTGGAAGTGTTGGTCCAAGGTGAATATTCTTCACCCCAAGATGGAGAAGCGCAAGAAGCACGATAACTGCTTTTTGCTCATACCAAGCGATATTATAAGAGATCGGAAGCTCATTAATATCTTCAAGTCCAAATACTTCCTTTAACTTAAAAGCAAACACAGCAAGAGAATATGAATCGTTGCATTGGCCCGCATCTAAAACACGAGGAATGCCGTTGATATCACCAAGAGCAAGCTTGTTATATTTATATTTAGCACAGCCCGCCGTCAGGATAATGGTGTCAGCAGGGATGGCTTCAGCAAATTCGGTATAATAATCCCGACTCTTCATCCGACCGTCACAGCCCGCCATGACGAAGAAATGCTTAATGGCGCCTGTCTTCACCGCTTCAACCACTTGATCAGCCACACTCATCACAGCTGCATGAGCGAAACCACCAATAATTTCTCCCGTTTCTATCTGCGTAGGTGCTGCGCAGGCCTTGGCTTGTTCAATGATAACGGAGAAATCCTTAGACTTGCCTTCCTCTGCATCGACAATATGCTTCACACCAGGAAATGCCGTTTGTCCTGTTGTGTAAAGTCGGTCGATATAGCTCTGCTTAGGTGGAACAATGCAGTTGGTGGTCATCAGAATCGGACCATTAAAGCTGGCAAATTCCTCAGCTTGCTTCCACCAAGCGTTACCGTAATTGCCGACTAAATGACTATATTTTTGGAAAGCTGGATAGTAATGAGCAGGCAACATCTCACTGTGTGTGTAAACATCCACACCCGTGCCTTCGGTTTGTTTGAGCAATTCCTCGATATCTTTCAGATCATGCCCACTGATGAGGATACCTGGACGGTTGCCTACTCCGATGTTAACTTTGGTGATTCCCGGACTGCCATAGGCTGATGTGTTCGCAGTATCCAGTAAAGCCATCACATCAACGCCATATTTACCACACTCTAGTACAAGCCCAACCAGTTCATCGGCAGATAATCCATCGTTCAATGTAGCAATAAGGGCTTTTTCGGTAAACTGATGAATGTTATCGGCATGGAAGCCAAGCCGGGATGCGTGCTCCGCATAAGCAGCCATACCCTTCAGACCATAAACCAACAGTTCGCGCAGCGAACGGACATCTTCGTTAACGGTTGAAAGCACACCAACTAATATCGCTTTATCTTCAAGCTCGGCTTCAGCCGTAACATTCCAGCGTGCAGCGTCGTGATCTTGATCACTTGCTTGCTCACCTAGACGGTCGAGCTCTGTTTTGAGGTTATCCCGATAGGTAATCCCTTCACGAATCTTCTGAATAAAGCTATCTTGATCAAAATTAGCATTTGTAATCGTAGCAAACAAGCTTTCCATAATGAATTGATCGGCGATTTCCGTTGATTGACCAAGTTCGCGCAGTTTTGCTGAGAAAATAGCAATTCCCTTCAGCGTGTAGATCAGAAGGTCCTGCAAATTTGAGACTTCACTTGTCTTCCCGCAGACGCCTTGAATCGTGCAACCCGTTCCTTTAGCAGCTTCCTGACATTGAAAACAAAACATGTTACTCATTCTTTTTCCTCCTTATAATGACTACATTTTGAAGTAAAAATTAGCAAATCTTGCCGTCGATACCAATCGTAACTTCCCGATAGGGGACGATCATTTGTGCTGCTAACATGGCCTGCTTCACAGACTGAACAATTCCGCCACAGCAAGGGACAACCATACGTACAACCGTAATGCTGCGAACCGAATGGAGCCTTAAAATCTCGGTAAGCTTCTCGGCGTAGTAGGCGTTGTCATCGAGCTTTGGGCAACCGATCAGGGTGATATGGTTGCGGATGAAGTCTTGATGGAAATCAGCATAGGCAAAGGCCGTACAGTCGGCAGCGATCAGCAGGTTGGCATCATCGAAATAAGGGTTGGCTGGATTGACCAGATGCAATTGAATCGGCCATTGGGATAACTCAGATGGCCGTTCACTCACAGCTGTTGCCATGCTACCCTCATGGGATGTTGCTATGCTCGGCACGGCCATTGGAGCACGGCTCCCTGCCGCTGGTACAGCCTCATCACGCTGAATCCGCCGGGCCATGCTGCCTGGACATCCACCCCCGTGGCCTAGACCATGCTCGTGTTCATGAACATGCCCATTTCCATGCTGACCAAGAGCGTATCTGTTGCCTGGAGTGCTTGGATCGCTACCTGCACCGATTGAAGCCGCTGCCAGTTTCCGTGCAAGCATCCGCTGTTGTACCGCTTCATCATCATATTGGGCGGCTTCCCGCTCAATCATCTCGATAGCACCCGTCGGACACTCGGGAAGACAATCGCCTAGCCCGTCGCAGTAGCTATCACTCACCAACTTAGCTACGCCGTCCACAAGCTCAATGGCCCCCTCATGGCAGGCTTCGACGCATATTCCACAACCGTTGCACAATTCTTCGTGAATGGTTATAATTTTTCGTTTGCTCATTTGTTGTTTCAGCTCCTCACACACGTTCTTTACAGCTACCCCTTGATTGTAGTAGACTGTCGTCAAACAATCGGTAACGGATGTTACCATTAAGATATATTTGATTGGAGGGCGAGGATGAAACCAACACATGAGGTCTTACAAGGCTGCCTTTTCTTCAGTGGAAAAAGCATGGTTGAAATTGCAGCTTTAATTGAACGACTAGCTTATTCGGTCAAGGGATATCGCAAAAACGAGCTGATTGTATCCGAGGGGGATAGCGCTGGACACGTCGGGATCATTCTCGGCGGCCGGGTAGAGGTGCAGAAAAATCACCCATCAGGCCATAACGTGACCATTGCTCAAATTGCTGAG
Organism: Gorillibacterium sp.; assembly: GCA_023511325.1. Classification (GTDB taxonomy): domain Bacteria; phylum Bacillota; class Bacilli; order Paenibacillales; family NBRC-103111; genus Gorillibacterium. Next base: position 2,888 of record JAIMBU010000071.1, on the reverse strand, counting down.
GGACAAACCTTTGGTGAGGCCGTCCTCTTCAGCAAAGAAAATGTCTTTCCGGCTACGGTTATCGCCATCGATTCCAGTTCAGTGATGTTTATTAGTAAACATGAAATGCTCAGATTGTTTACCTCGGATTCTGACATTCTTGCGCGATATATGGAGAACATCTCCGATAGACTGCTTATGCTTAATCGTAAGATTGAAATTCTCTCTCTGGGTACACTCCGCCGCCGGATCGTGTATGACCTGCTGAAGCTTGCCAGCAAGCAACATTCCAACACCATTACCCTCCCCTTTAATAAGCGGGCTTGGGCCGAACACCTCAACACCGCTCGCCCCTCGTTATCAAGAGAAATCGGTTGTCTGCGTGATGAGGGCTTCATTACATTTAGCGGAAACGAATTTACACTCCTCAGCCGCGAGGCACTGGAGAATGTTCTGCGGTAGATGTTATAAGGGTAATTTAAAATTGATGCTTGGGTAAACACATAACGTCCTAGAGGGATAGTCATGTATTTAACCGCATTACCACTCGTCAACATCGGAATTATCGGATATTATAAATGGATAAGGGAGTGATCACTTGTTTGAGAAATCACAATACGGGGAGTCTCGTGAAGAGGGCTTTGATCTGCTGTTAAAGCAGCTTCACCATCTGATCGAAGATGAAGTAGATCTAGTCGCCAACTTGGCAAATGCCTCTGCGCTGCTGGGGCAGTTTCTTCAGGATATTAACTGGGTTGGCTTTTACCTACTCAAGGGAAATGAACTGGTATTAGGTCCATTTCAAGGAATGCCTGCATGCGTTCGGATACCTGTGGGTAAGGGTGTATGCGGAACGGCTGCTCAGCAAAAAAGCACACAGCTCGTGGCCGATGTCCATCAATTTCCCGGACATATTGCCTGCGATGCCACAACCAACTCGGAGATTGTGATCCCACTGGTTCATAACGGAGAACTAATTGGGGTGCTTGATATCGACAGTCCGCTGATAAACCGTTTTGATCAAGTGGACAAGCTATACCTTGAACAGTTTTGCGCGATTCTTTCGAAGCAGCTCGGTTAACAAGGGTAAATGACGAGGAGAATATGCTTAAAATAGGATTTAGCTGGCTCAAACCCAAAATTGGTATTGGTAGTTGGTGCTTGACGAAAGAGAGTCTGCGATCAGGCGCAACGTTTCCCTGTAACGGACCGGAATGCGCTTATTTTCCTGAAAATGGACGCATTTCTGCGGTAACGGACCGGAGTGCGCTTATCTGCTCGGATAGACAGAAGATAAGGGTGATTTTGTGAAATAGCGTCTCCCAGTTCCGTTACGGGAGGCAAGCTGGCTGATTTGGCTTAATAAGGTCTCGTGTGTCCGTTAGAGCGCTGCATGCTGCCTATCGTCCATGATCGCAGCTGGCAGCTCTCGAAAAAGTCGGCTTACGGGAGCATCATTCTCACTCGCAACGGTCAAGCGCTGATTCGGTGTTGAGTTACTCAGTTGCATTCTATTTTATTATTCGAATTTCCAATAGAGAGAAATATGAAAGGAGCAAGTGGCATGAGTGTACCAAAAGCATTAACCATAGCTGGATCAGATACTAGTGGAGGAGCTGGACTGCAAGCAGACTTGAAAACCTTCCAAGAATATGATGTTTACGGCATGTCCGTGCTAACCGTAATTGTCACTATGGATCCGCACAACAACTGGTCCCATGGTGTCTATCCGATCGCTCTACCCGTTATTGAAGCACAGTTAAAGACAGTGCTGGATGGAGTTGGACTTGATGCCCTCAAGACAGGCATGCTTGGTTCCATCGAACTGATTGAGCTGATTGCCCATGAAATTAAGAAACGCGATCTGAAACGTATCGTCATCGATCCTGTGCTCGTATGCAAAGGAACCGATGAGGTTCTCAACCCGGAAACAGCGGTAGGCTTGCGCGAACTGTTGCTCCCTATTGCCGATGTGGTGACACCCAACCTTTTTGAAGCGGCACAGATGGCTAATCGTGCGCCCGTGCGAACGGTGGAGGATATGCAAGACGCCGCTGTAAGGATCTTCGATCGCGGAGCTAAACATGTACTGATTAAAGGTGGCGCTAAGCTAGAGCATGAGAAGGCCATCGATCTCCTCTATGATGGTCATACCTTTGAGTGGTTTGAATCGGAGCGAATTGCCACTGCGTACACACATGGCGCGGGCTGCACTTTTTCGGCGGCAGTCACCGCAGAGCTAGCTAAGGGCAAGGAAGTTAAAGAAGCGGTCTACTCAGCTAAAGCCTTTATTACCCAAGCCATTCGTAATGGATTTGCCCTTAACCAATTTGTTGGTCCCACTCGGCACTCCGCTTCTCGAAATTGTAAATAAACATTATTCTGCTCATACCGATTTTTGGGTGGATGGTTGAGTTTAGTGCTGTCTTTGATTTGCAAAAAGCTCCCCCACTATATTGATGTGGAGGAGCTTTTTGCGAGCGATGCAGGAGCTTGAGCTTATGTCAGCATAATTATAAAATTATATTTTCAAGTATTCCTTAATACCGGCCACTATGGAAGCTGCGACTTTATCTTGGAAAGAAGCCGTAAACATAAGGGCTTCTTCTGTCTTATTAGACAGATAACCAATTTCCACGAGAACAGCAGGCATCTTGGTTTTATTGATAACGCGGAAATCTTCCTTGCGTACCTTATCGTCTCTAAATCCGGTTGCCTTCACCAGATGCTTATGAATAATATCGGCAAGTGATTTACTGTAGCTATTATAGTAATAAGTTTGTGTACCGGTTGATGTTGATGAGAAGCTATTGCAGTGAATGGCTAAAAATACATCTGCCTTCAAATTATTGGCAATGGCCGCACGATTGTCGAGTGTCACGAAGGTATCGTCAGAACGGGTCATATGG
>JAIMBU010000707.1 GCA_023511325.1 Gorillibacterium sp. | reverse complement strand
GTATAAGGAGTTCTCGACAATGGGTTGAAGAATCAGCTTGAGGGTTTGGCAGGAAAGCACCTCGTCCTCCGCTTCGATCACAAAGTCGAATTTATCCTTGAACCGCATCTGTTGGATAATCAGATAATGGCGGACATGCTCCAGCTCCTCCCGCACGGGGATCACATTGTTGCCCCGGCTGAGACTGATGCGAAACAGCTTAGATAAGGAAGTGATCGTAGTGATGACTTCATCGTTCTTGCCGCTGCCAACCATGCGTACAACCGAATTGAGCGTATTGTATAGAAAGTGCGGATTGATCTGAGCCTGAAGCACCTCCAGCTCACTCTTCCGCTTGGCTTCCTGCTCGTGAATGATCTGTTCCATCAGTTCTCGAATGCGAGAGATCATCGCGTTGAAGCGAATGGAGAGCTGTTCGACCTCGAAGGCACCTTTCACAACAATGCTGGTGCTTAAATCACCCTTCTCTACCCTTCTCATCGTTTTTTCCAGTCGTTTGATTGGTTTGGAGATCTGCGCCGATAGGTAGAGGGAGAGCAGCAGAATGAATCCGACGAAGAGGGCGAGGACCCAAACAATAAAACTGCTCAGGTCTTTTCGTGAGGTCATGATCTCATCCATGTAGGAGACCCCGACAATTTTCCAGCCTACCTCTGTAACCCAGCGAATGCTAATCAGGCGCTGCTCGCCGTAGAGTTCATCTTTAAAACTTCCGAAAGAATAATTCAGCGCTTGATCTACATTCTCGCTTTTGAGATTGAGGTAGATCAATTGCTGCTGTGGATGATAAATCAGGTTGCCGACGGGATCAAGCAGATAAACATAACCTCGCTTGCCCAAGCTTACGCGGCGGCACAGCTCATCGATAATCCGGAAGTTGACGTCGACAAGAAGAATGCCTTGAACGGTCTTACCATCTTGGGTGAATTCCACCCCTTTACTCATCGACACGACCCATTGGTATTGCCCCTTAAACAAGTTCTGGATATGTGGGGCGGAAACCGTCAGATGACCCGGATGTTGCATCGCCAGATCGAACCAACTCTGCTCCGTTAAATGAGTATTCGCTCGTAAATCAGTATAGGGAACCCCAGTAACCATTTCACCCTTAGCGTTAAAAATACCCAAAGAAACAATATCGTGGCGAGTCGCTGTAATCGTCTTCAGCTCTTCGGCAAGGATAGGACTTAAGACAGCAGCACTGCCGCTGATTTTATCATCTGCTAGGTCGAACAGATTGGCAATTTCATTAAAATAATTTTCAAGGTTGAAATTGACCTGTTCGATGATCTGTTGGGAGGTTAAAGCAGCATTCCGCTCCGCCGTACGTGAGAATTTGTTATAGAGCACGGCCCCCGCAAGGAACATGATGAGTACAGTGAGCGTTAACGAAATGGCGAATATCCGTTGGATATTTTTGGTCTTGGATGAGTAGATCATGCTCTTCAGAAAAGGAAACCGCTTCCAAGAAGGGCGCTTCATGACTGGTCTCCGACCACGCTACTTCGGTATTCCTTGGGAGAGATCCCACAAACCTTTTTAAAGCAGAAACTAAAATAATTCGGATCAGCATAGCCAACTCTCTCCGCAATCTCAAAGGCTTTCAGGTCGGAGGATTGAAGTAATTCCTTGGCAACATCCATTCGTAGCTGCATCAGATAATTAACAAAGGTCATTTTTGTCTCTTTTTTAAAAATCGTGCTGAAATAGCCGTTGCTGATGTGTAGATGACTGCAGATCATGTTGATGGAGATATCATTCTCATGGTAATGAGCATGGGTATAGGCTTTGGCTTCATTGACCAGATTTTTATAGGAAAACTGTCGTTCACTTATGATGCTACTATGGATTTTGGTGCAAATTGCGGTAATCCAGTTTTGGGTTTCCTGCAGACTGGAGAAACGGTGGAGCTCGGCGAAGATCAGAAAGTTCTCACCAAAGATCAGATCGAGATTGAGATCAGCATCCTTGCACATTTTGAGAATGGCAGTAAGCAGTTCCACAAGATAAATCTGATAATCCGAAAAAGAAACAGTGGACTCAGCAATCCCTTGGAACAAGCTTTCAACCGTTTCCTTAATTTCAGCTAGGCTACCTACCTTGAGTGAACGAATTAACGCTTGCTGCTGTAGCTCGTCGAAACGCACGCGTTCAACGATACGTTTCTCGACGTCGTTAATCCAAATCACGCGGTTGTTTCCGTGCACCAGTCGGTAATCAAGCGCTAGAATAGCATCCTCGTAGGAATACCTAACATCCGTAATCCTCTCGCGAACAGTGCCCATTCCAATCGTAACGGTAAGCTTCAGATAGCGCTCCACGCTTTGGCGTATTTCATTCAGGATGGGCAGGGCCGCATCCGTCAATGCATCCTTATAGGAGGCGCTGTATGTCGCCAGCAACACGACCCGATCATTATGAATGAACGGAATACCCAGCTTGTGTTTGCTAGCAATTTCTTCAGTGATGTTTAAGACGGCAAACAACTGTAGCTCCTTATCAGCTGAATCTTTTAGCGAGCTAGAGGGTGGAAGGATGGTGCCGATCTGTTCATGCTCCAGGTAAGTTCCGTCCATTTCAGGGGAATCGAGGCTGATGACGGAGGCGACAAAGCCATTACCGCTGAGTGGCAGCTCGTAGAGCGCTGATTTATCCTCAAT
>JAIMBU010000706.1 GCA_023511325.1 Gorillibacterium sp. | reverse complement strand
GCCATACATTCTGCGTGTTTATTGAGTTTGCCATTGTGTCACCTCCGTTGCTTGATTATTTTCTACAATTTACTTTAGTTTAGGCCGAGACATCTACTGTTGCACCAGAAGCAGCACGTCGCAGTTGATCCGTCTCTATCGTTTCAGTGGAAAAGGATTCTTCTTCGCCGTCATGATAGTCACTGTCATGATTTGATCCTGAGGATTGGCGAGATGGCTGCTGTTGTCGAGTATCCTGAAACATCCCTGACTGTAACGAAGAACTTTGCGTTACTTCCAAACGTTCGACTTGAAAACCTTGGCTTTGGAGATTCGTTCGTAGCTGGGCCATCTGATTCTCTAATGCTTCCTTTCCGAAAGCCTGTTGCGCTGTGAAATGAGCAACCAGTTGTCCATTCTGTAGTGAAATCCTAACATCTACTTGACCAAGATGTTCAGGACGCAGAATAATTCGTGCTTCCGACAAGCCTGTAAGAGCGTCAGATTTCATGTTCTTAACGACCAAGTCTGTCATGGTTTCAGTAAAATCACGGATATTAACGGCAACCGTTGATTTTGTATCAACGATAACGTTATTCGTTGCCTTTACTAACTCCTGAGGACCTCCTAACTGCGGCGGAATTGTTGAGGTCACGACATCAGCATTTCCGGAAATTTTCTCCTCTTGTCCAAGAATGGCTAACCGCTCGACTGAATAACCACTTTTGTAGGCCAGCAATTCAAGAGCTTTGGCATATTTATCTGATTTCGGAGCTTCTGTATTAATAATAACCTCTACTTCATCCTTGCCTTGAGTCGTAGCAGCAAGAAGATCTGAACGAGTCGGGCCTTGAGTTGCCATCTGTTTTCGAACGCGAAGTTCGCCATTCCCCTTCTCATCCACCTTAGGGTCCGTTAGAAGCTGCGTAAGCCCCTCGATGACTTGTCCTGTCAGCAGACTGTCCGGTTCCTCCTGCGTGGCTTTGAGCAGCCCTGCAAGCACTTGCTGTAGCTGTGCCTTTGAAGTAGCCGTCTGTTCGACTTGTAAAGGAACATTCCCTACTGTGGAATCATCGACCCCAACAGTCACAGTTTCATCAGTTGATTGAACTGTGGGAGCAATAAAACCCATAGCACTAAGCAGATTTATAGCTTGAGCTAGCCAGGCTTGACCTTCGGGACTTTCGATCGCTTCACTAATCTTATCCCACGCTTCACTACCCAAATCGGGATTTGTCGCTGCATCAGCTTGACCTAAAAGGGCATCGACCAAAGGTTTAGCCGGATTGCTTTCAGTAGCCTGTGGGAACAGTAAAGCCATTAATTCCGCTGGAATTCCGCCCAACAGATTTTCTGTTACTTCCAGATCACTGGAGCCAGGCAGTTCCTTCTGAACAGTTTCACTCGCAGTAGCATTGCGTAAGGCATCGTTAAAGGAGGTTGCCACTTTCTCACCTTGCTTACTTTCACCGGCCTGCTGCGTCCCGGATAAAGCTTCTTTTGAACCTGCAACTGTTTTAGCATTTGTTGCATTGGCATTTTTCCCATTGCCATTGGATTGGGTTTGTACTTTCATCTCCATTTTCTTTATTCACCTCCCTTCCATGCTTTCTAATCGTTCTACGGGGTAAGTTTACTTGAAATGGCTGCAGCCTTTACCTTGTCCGCAGTTGTGAGAGCTCCCAGAATATCCGAGCGCGCACTACTATCTGCGGCTTTCAGTATGGCTATCACCTTAGCTTGATTCGTTTTATACATTTCGAGCAGTAGTTCAGCAGCCTGCTTTGGTGCCATACCAGCGATGGATGTGCTCAATTCATCAAGCGTAAAAGTAGTAGTAGTGGTAGTTTTAGCGCTCTTGGTCAATTCCTTGATTCGTGCCTGAAGCGCAGCTAATTCCCGATCTCTGGAGGGTACCACGTCTTTTAACAACACAGAAACATCTGCTGCTGCCTGCACATCCATCTTCTCCAAAATCTTCGTTTGATTCTCTGTCTGCATGCTACTAAGAATCAGCAATTGCTCAGCTACGGTCATCTTCTCCAGAATAGGTGCGGCTTTTCCAGGGGTCATCTCCGCATAAATCTTACTCGTCGCTGTAACCGACTTCTCATAGGTTTCGTCGGATTGCTCCATTTTCTTGTAATCTTGCTCTAGCTTATCGTATAGAGCTTGCAAATCCTTTTTCTCTTGATCCTTCTGCAGAAATGAATTCTGATATTGGGTCACATCACTGCTATCTTCCTTCGCTTTGGCTTTGAGCTCGGCAATTTCCTTGTCTTTAGCTGCTAGATCAGCAGTGGTGGACCCACTCGTTTGTCCTGAGCCCTCCGCATCCGTATTTCCAGTTGCCGTTCGAATCGGTTCATTCGGCACCCAATTTCTCACAATGGGAATTTCATTCCCGAGTCTCCTGAAAGGCTCTTTGACATCTACTTCTAGCAAATAAAAAAGCACCGAGAGCAAAACAACTCCAAATACAACCGGCACAAGAAACCAGATCAGAAATCTTTCCAGTCCGTTCATTTCTGATTTTTCTGAGTCCATCTTCGACTATCACCTTCTCTCGCTGCCTGCGAATTCTAGGAAGATCGCTTATGACGAGTTACAGCTATCTCGTCCAAGACTTCCTGCTCTTTTTTCAATTCTTCCGCAGTATAAATCGTCTTGGCTTTCTCCAGTGC
>JAIMBU010000705.1 GCA_023511325.1 Gorillibacterium sp. | reverse complement strand
GTTTACGGCTTACCCGGTTGTCAGTGCCTTCATTATCAGCTTTCAGGAATATAAACCGCTAGGTTCTACCTATATAGGCTTTGAGAATTATATCACTACCTTAAGTGATTCCTTGTTTTGGAAATCGGTTAGAAACACCATTATTTATACACTTTTAACTGTGCCCGTGGCCTTGCTTATCTCATTTTCGATAGCTATTCTGATTCTCCCACTGAGAAAATGGCTGCAGACCTCGTTCAAAGCCGTTTATTATCTGCCAGCTGTTGCCTCTGGTGTTGCCATGTCGGTTGTCTGGCTGTGGATTTATGATCCGATGTCCTCTGGTATTTTCAACAAACTGATTCATCTGTTCGGTGTCAGCAACCAAAATTGGCTGGGGTCGAGTGCTACTGCCATGTTCTCTCTCGTTTTTATGTCCTGGTTGTCCAGTCATGGAACGAGCATCATCATCTACTTGGCAGCCTTGCTGGGTATTGACGGGAGTTATTATGAAGCAGCAGAGCTGGATGGGGCATCCTTTATCCAGAAGCTGTGGTACATCGTCATTCCTTGTCTAAAGCCTACAACCCTATTTCTTTTGGTGACGGGTGTCATCGGTTCCTTCCAGGTGTTCCAGAACGCATACTTGATGACTGGCGGCGGACCGGACAATGCCACTACCATGGTAGGCTTGCTGATTTTTAATAATGCCTTCAAGTACTTTGAATTCGGCGAAGCAGCTGCACAATCTCTAATTTTGGCGCTCATTATCGCTGGAATCGCACTGATCCAATTCAAATTCCTTGGCAACGATGTGGAATATTAAAGGGGGGAAGGGGGTCAGTATATGCTGTATAACAACTACACAGGGAACAAAAAACTGAAATATGCGAGAAACACTGTGATTATCGTCGTCCTTCTGCTTTTTGCTTTGGCTACGTTATTCCCGATCTATTTCATGATTATTTCGTCCTTCGGAGACCCCGTTGAAGCAGGAGCGATGAATTACTCGTTATTTCCGAAGAAGATTTCTCTGGATTCCTACAAGTTTTTCTTTCATTACAGTGAGTATTCCTACAGATGGTTGTTGAACTCGCTAATTGTGGCGGGTAGCGTCATGATCTCCAATGTTTTTTTTGCCAGCCTGGCCGGATATGCCTTCTCCAAAATTCAGTTCAGGGGCAGGAAGCTGCTCTTCACTTTACTCCTCTGTGCGATGATGATTCCCTATCAAGTCACGCAGGTGCCCTTGTACATTCTGATTGTTAATGTTTTTGAAATTCAGAATACGTATAGTGCCTTGATTCTGCCTAGTCTTGTCACCGTTTATAATATTTTTCTGGCTAAGCAATTTATGACTTCAATACCTTCCGAGATTCTTGAATGTGCGAAGATCGAGGGCTGCAACCAGTTTCAAATCTATTTCCGCATCATCCTGCCTTTGTCCAAAACCATTCTAGCGGTAATGGCCATCCTCACCTTTATGGAAAGCTGGAACACCTTCTTCTGGCCATTCCTCGTCACCAATACCATGGATATGCAGACCATTCAGGTTGGTTTGAAAAACTTTCGCTTTGCCAACACGACTTATTTCGCACCGATGATGGCAGGCGCCACGATATCTGCGCTGCCGATGTTTATCCTCTTTTTTAGCCTGCAAAAGTATTTCCTCGAGGGTGTTACCGTTGGGGCGGTGAAAGGATAAAATGGCTTCTGCATCTATATCCGCGCCAAATCATCGTTATGCTGTCGGCTTGATGTCGGGTACTTCGGTGGACGGCATTGATGGTGCTTTGGTAGAAATAAGTGGTGCTCCAGGTGATCAACCAAAAGTCAGACTGCTTGCATTCGAGAATACACCTTATTCAATCGAAGTCAGAGAGAAAATTTTTACGCTATTTGATCCGGAAAAAGCAACGGTAGATAAAGTTGGATGCATGAATGTGCTGCTTGGTGAGTTGTATGCCCAAGCAGCCCTGTCTGTGATCACCAAAGCGGAGCTTGCTCCCGAGGATGTTGCAGTCATCGGCTCCCATGGGCAGACCATTTATCATGCTCCCGAATTTCAGCCAATTGCAGGCTATAATCTGCACTATACCGTGCAGATTGGGGAGGGTGCAGTGATCTCCGCTCGAACAGGAATCCCTTGTGTATCTGACTTCCGTGTAGCGGACATGGCTGTGGGGGGACAGGGTGCGCCACTGGTTCCATTTACCGAGTACCTGTTGTACCGTGAGGACAAACGAACCTTATTATTACAGAATATTGGGGGGATCGGCAATATTACGGTGATCCCTGCCGGCTGTAGCTCAGAGCAGGTTTTTGCTTTTGACACTGGCCCGGGTAACATGCTGATCGATGGTGTCGTGGCGAAGCTATATCCAGGAGATAAAACAATGGATGTTGGTGGAGCTATTGCTCAAACTGGCCAGATCAACACCGAGCTTCTTCATTTGCTGCAGCAAGAGCTTTACTACACGCTGCCGATACCGAAATCTACCGGTAGAGAACGATTTGGCTCCTCTTATGTAGATGAATGGCTTAGCTATCAGGAAGAGCATCGGCTTTCAGCGGAGGATCTTGTTGCAACTGTCACTATGCTCACTGCATGGTCGATTGGAGAGGCTTATCGGCGTTTTATCCGTCATGAGCATCCGTCAGATGTTATGTTAGTGGGTGGTGGAG
>JAIMBU010000704.1 GCA_023511325.1 Gorillibacterium sp. | reverse complement strand
GGATTTATTTCTTCGTGTTAACCCCAATGATGCCGCCCAACGCACCAATAGCGAATGCTGCTGCAACGAGCAATAGTGATTGAAGCTGAAGCCCTCGATCAAAGCCAAGGAAGCCAATCAGATAGAGCAGCACGGCATAGAGGATTCCGGTTGCTCCTCCCGCATACCAACCACGAGCTCCCGATTTCTTTCCTGCAACCATCCCACCAATTAGAGCAGATAGTGCATGAATGACATAAGTAGCCGAAGGCAATGAGCTTTCCTTTTGATCGGTAAAAGCAAGCAATAATGAGAAAATAAGCGCGCCGGCTGCCATCATGCCAAATGCCCAGATCATGCCCCCGAGAATAGGGGCGGCAATTGGTGCTTTCTCGCTGCGTTGCATGTTCATTATAAGTTCCTCCCTAGTGCCGTATCCGTATGCGGCTAGTCCGTTAATCATTCCCTACATTCTATGGTCAAGCACTAGCGAATATGACAGGCTGAAACAGGATTAACGACGCCATCTTTTCCAAGGTAAAGGCAGCTTGCGCAGATCATCAGCATCAACTAGTTTGAGCACCGTGATGCCGATTAGATAGAAAATCGTTCCAGCAAGAACTGCGGTCAAGAAGCGCAGCAAAGGATTGTCAAGTAGGGGTGCATCCATAAACCAACTACAGATATATCCAGTACCTACAGCAATCAGACCTACCTTGAAAAACTCAGAGGAGGGAAAGGAAAAGCGTAGCAGCTTGGTTACGCTGTTCCAATGTAGGATGGTGACCAACATAATATTGACAATGATCGCCATGATTGCCCCAAGGATGCCGAAGCTTGGATTAGAAGCTAGGACAAAAATGAGTGTTAGTTTAACAATCGTTCCAACAAGCGTGTTGACTAATGCTTTTCCAGAATGATTGAGTGCTTGCAATGTTGCTTGCAGAGGGCCTTGAAAATAAATAAAAAGCGCGGCGGGAGCCATCATTCGTAGCATCACCCCAATTTCGCTATTGGCATAGAGGTAGTAACAGATTGGATCGGACAGAACGTACATAAATACGGCAAAAGGAGTGCCTGATAGCAGTGCAAGCTTTAATGATTGATGTAGACGCTTGTGGATCGTCACTAAATCTCCCTTGGCACTTGCTTCCGATAACGTGGGGATGAGCGAAACCGATAGGGAATACGTGAGTACGCCTGGTAGCATCAGCACGGGTATGATCATCCCTTGAAGCGACCCATATTGGATGGTTGCAGCAGCAGTAGCTACACCAGCTATGGCTAGGCACTGCACGGTTAACACCGATTCGAAAAAATAAGAGAACGAGCCAACGAGCCTGTTTGCAGTCACCGGTAATGATACGAGAATAACCTTGCGTAAGACGAATTTCCGAGTTTGAACGAGCTCGCTTCTAGCTGGGATATGGCGTACCCGTTTCCCGGTTGTCCGACTTCTTGCATACTGAATCAGCAAGACGCTCATACCGGCTATTTCACCAAGCAGGGTTCCGATCATTGCTCCAGCAGCAGCATACTCCAGTCCAAGGGGAGCCAGGGATATGGCTAATGTCAGCATGCCAACAATGCGCACAAGCGTCTCAGTTACCTGAGAAAGAGCGGTTGGGATCATGTTCTGCTTCCCTTGGAAATACCCGCGGAAAACGGCTGAGACTCCAACGATCGGAATGATGGGAGCGAGGCAGACAAATGTATAGAAAACCCTCGTATCCGTAAAAAGCAGATGAGTCAGATAAGGCGCTGTAACCATACAGATGATTGCAAAAAATAGACTGAGTGATGAGGTAAACAATAACGACATACCGAGGATCCGCTTTGCTAGGTGGCTATCTCCGTCTGATTCAGCTTCAGCTACTAGCTTGGCAACGGCTAGAGGAATCCCGCCCGTGACAAGGGTTAACACAACCATGAGAAAAGGATAGCTCATCTGATAGAGTCCGACACCCTCTGCTCCAATCACTCTCGGCAAAGCAATTCGGGGAATAAAACCGAGAATACGATTGACGACTCCAGCGGCCAGCAGGATCATCGTGCCTTGAATAAAGGTTTGTTTATGCTTTTCCAAGAGAATCTCTTCCTCCAGCCTGTTTTTTAAGTTATAGTGATGTAGATTGTTAAGAGCAAATCAAAGCATTCCTAATTTGGGTTCTTAACAATTAGATTGTTAAGAGCAATTTAAGCATCACCTATTCGTGTTCTTAACAATTAGGGCTTTTCCCACTTATGTGGGGTTATTTATGTTTATGCAGAACCTGTCCACTCTCATGCGCGGATTTTTGAACTTAAGCTTTGGAGGAATTCACCGTCAGTCCGTCGAATTCCCTTAGGGGCTTATGAACAGAAGGGGAGGTGCCTTTCTTGGACATCGATGATGATGAAGCGGGACCGAACGAAGAGGAACTGATGAGAGTAGCTGAGGACTTGTGCCGGAGTAAAGCGAAGGAATTCGTCATGTTAGGGTATGAGCACGTGACGCATGAAGATATCTGGAATTGTGTCAGTTCGCGTTATAAGAATAAGGGATTACCTCGATTACACAGTTTGGTGAACGATATTTTGTCTTTAAAAGCCAACCAATTTATGAATTGGATGACAATGCAAGCGTTTAAAGGCGTTTCCTTCTGAATGTCTTAGTTAGATGGGAAAGTCGGGTATCCTTCATTG
>JAIMBU010000703.1 GCA_023511325.1 Gorillibacterium sp. | reverse complement strand
ACCCTGACATGCAGGTACGCTAGATAATTGAGATTTATAGGACCTTCCCTGAACAGGAAACTCAGCATTCTCTGGAATCCAGTCGGGCCAAGGCAGGGCTTTAGTTCCTTCAAATAACTCGTCAAAGGTGTGGGCGGTAAATTCCCCAACCTTAATGAGGACTCGGTCTGCTGTGCGCAGCCAGAGGTTAGCGCGACAGATCGCAAGCTCATCTCCGATAAAGACGACGCGTCCATTCTCAACACGCATTTCAGTGTATCCGAGGTTTTTGATTTCTCTGGCGACGACAGCTTCCAGCCCCATGGGACAGGTGGCAATCAGTTGAATATTGGACATGGTACAGCTCCATTTCTTCGCGTTCTTGAACTCCAGGTCTTCCTGCATTTGTGCCGAAGCCTAGAAATTCATACAATAGATAGTATAGGGAAACACCAACTGGAAAACAAATGCTTTCGTGACTGTTTTACAGAATTGAAAGGATGAACTTTGATGAGTAACTTAACGCAAGAGCAATATGCTGAATATTTATGCTGTGGATGAACAATTGGAACAAGTAAAAGAGTCGATTCGTCGCAATGAAATGCCAGAAATATCAGTTTCACCCGGCTATGGCCGACTATTGACGATTATGGTAAAAATGTCTCAGGCCTCATCCATTCTCGAGATTGGTGCACTTGGAGGCTATAGTGGGATCTGCTTGGCACGTGGGCTAAAGGATGAAGGCCGACTTGTTTCTTTGGAACTAAAAGAGGGCTTTGCTAGAATTGCTGAGCAGAATCTACAAGCAGCAGGCTTAGGCGACAAGGTTAAATATCGCATAGGGGATGCTCTACTCAGCATGGAGCAGCTTGTCCAGGAAGCGGAAACCTTTGATTTCTTTTTCATTGATGCGGATAAGATTCACGCACCAGAATATCTAGAGTGGTCGATTCGGCTCGCCCGGCCAGGTGCAATTATCGTCGGGGATAATTCTTTTTTGCACGGCAAGACGCTTGATCCGAACTTTAATGGACCGGGTGTACAGGGCATTCGCCGGTTTAATCAGCAGATGGCTACGGACCCCAGGCTGGAGAGTACGCTGATCCCGGCCTATGATGGTTTGGTCATTGCCAGAGTGAAGTGAAAATCAGCGCAGAATAGAGCGGCGGGTCAAAAGCACGGTGAAGGCTGCTGAAGCAAGGGCAATCATGCCACCCAAATAAAAGCCACTTCGCAGCCCATAAGAATCATTCAGCCAACCTGCGATAAAGGGACCAGCAAACATTCCGACGGAGTATACCGCTTGATAGAAACCCATAGCGGTTGCTCGTTTATCCGTTTCGGTATCACGAATAGAGAGACCCAGAAACAACGGGAAATGCAGTCCTTGGGCAAAGCCGTTAAACACTTGGGTCAAGGCAAGCAGTCCATAAGTCGGGACAACCGGAATCAGCAGTGTACAGATGGCACTGAGGACAAAGCCAGCAACAATTGTTTTTCCGGCACCATACTTGGGGGATATATAACGGCCGCTAATAAAGTTTGAGAACGCATGGGGAATCATGAAAGCACATACCAGCAGGGTAAGGCCAGTCTTGCTGGCTCCCAGCACTTGAGCTTGAAGCGGCGTAAACCCGAACATCGTAATGAACAAGACGCTATGCGCTAGGATGGATAGAGTCGAAACAGAAAGGAGTGTAGGCGTAAGCACATCTTTTAGGTTTCGCAGTCGAATCGGTTCGCGGACGACCCCACCTTGCGGCTCCTTCACCAGGAAGACAACGGCAAGTCCAACAACAGCAAACATCGCTCCGATCAAGAATAATGAGCGGTAGCCCCAGTGGTCGGCTACCCAACCGCTTGCGAGCATGCCGACAAGCTGGCCAACTGCGGTAATGACGGAGATGCTACCCATGGCGCGAGCGACGTCCTTACTGGGGAAATAGCTAGAATATAAAACCGTAAAGGCCACCCAGGCAGAGGCAGATACGCCAGCGAGAATACGGGCGACTAGTGGCCAAGCAAATCCGCTGAGTGGAAACACCAGACAGCTTGCCGCGGTTGCAATCAAGCCAAGCATCATGAAGGGCTTTCGCTTCATGAAACGATCAGAGGCGATGCCCAGCGGCAGGCGTACAAGCAATTGAATGAAGCCGTAGCTTCCTAGCACGACGCCGGTTATGCCCAAAGTCAAACCCCGAGATTTGAGGAATTCGGGAAGCACCGGGACATAGATATAGAGCGACGACCAGTACAGAAGTGTAACAATAATAAAGATAACGTGGTCCCGTTTCGATGTATGGATGACGGGGGTGGATGAGGAAGAAGCAGTGTCTTTCATCAATGAACCTCAATTCGCAGGGAAGTATCCATTAACTTTAACGTATAATTAAGGAATAGCCAAGGACAAACACATAACTACTTAACCCCTGCTGAATGCCAGCAGGGGTTAAGTAGTTATGTGTTCATACGGGGAATTCTCAATTAAGGTTGCTCTTTCTAGAGAAACCTCATCTATCTCTGGTTAAAAGTGGGGATTTGGCAGCGGAAGCCAATGGTGGCCCTCATTGAAATAACCTATCCTTTGGATTGCAAAATTGCAGATTTCAGAATTGATTGAAATTAGGATAAGTATCTTAAAAAGCAGCTATGTTCATTCAGCCCGATTACGATTAACATAATAAACAAA
>JAIMBU010000702.1 GCA_023511325.1 Gorillibacterium sp. | reverse complement strand
CCACAGCGATTCGCCGGCTTGAGGGTGGACACCGCATTGCGATGACCGGAACCCCGATTGAGAATCGGTTAACGGAGCTTTGGTCAATCTTTGATTTTCTCAATCCAGGTTATCTGGGTCCCTTGCGGGAATTTAACCGCACCTATGTCCAGGCGATCGAGCGAACAGGCGATCGGGAGCCCCTTGAGCGGGTACAGCGACTGATCAAGCCATTCATGCTGCGCCGGGAGAAAAAAGATCCAACGATTCTTTTGGATCTGCCGGAAAAAAGCGAAGGAAAGGTTTATGTTTCCCTTACCACCGAGCAGGCCTCCCTCTATGAGAATCATATTCGTGATATGTTTGACCGACTGGAATCGCTTTCTGCCATGGAGCGGCGCGGCATGATCCTCGCTTCCTTGACTCGCCTCAAGCAGGTTTGTGATCATCCCACACTCCTGCTGAAGGATGAACGCTCCTCGTGGCGTGGACGTTCTAGCAAGGTAGAGCGTCTGCTCGATATGGTTCGTGAGCTGCGTTCGGAGGGAGATCGTTGCCTGATCTTTACGCAGTTTGTTGAGGCAGGTCATCTGCTTGAGCGTGCTCTGCGCGAGCAGTTAGGAGAGAACACACAATTCCTCCATGGTGGTACATCCAAGGCAGCACGAGATGCGATGATTGACCGCTTTCAGGATGAGACCCTTCCAGATGCAGAACGGCCCGGTGTCTTCCTGTTGTCACTGAAGGCTGGAGGAATTGGACTCAACCTGACCGCAGCTAACCATGTCTTTCATTTTGATCGCTGGTGGAATCCAGCAGTTGAGAACCAAGCCACGGACAGAGCTTACCGAATCGGGCAAACTCGGCATGTCCAAGTACACAAGTTTGTCACGCTGGGCACACTAGAGGAGCGCATTGATGAAATGCTTGAGCGCAAGCTAGCACTCAGCAATCAGATTGTCAGCAGCAGCGAAAACTGGATTACCGAGCTTTCCACAAACGACCTACGCGAATTATTCCGATTACGACGAGAATGGATTGAAGTTTAAGCTTAGCCATCACCTGTTCACGAGAACGGCAGTTGCCACCCTGCGATTTAAGGGCAAGCTACTGCCGTTCATATTTTTAGCCTTAGGAGGAATTATGCTCGACTTAAATTTCTATGCCCGTGATTCTGTAACCGTAGCCGAAGAGCTAATCGGTTGCTTACTCGTCCGTCGCCAGATCGATCCAGAGAAACCCGAGATTATCGTCATGCTAACGGAAACAGAGGCTTATCGTGGGGCAATCGACCCGGCTAGCCATGCCTACCGAGGCAAGACAGCGCGTAATGCTATCATGTTTGGTGAAGCAGGACGACTGTATGTCTACTTTTCTTACGGCATGCACTCCTGTATGAATATTGTGACCAGCATCCCCGGAACGGCTGAAGCTGTCCTGCTGCGAGGAGCAGTTCCCCTTAAGGGTGTGGATTCAATTCGCTCCAATCGCCAGGGGATTGCTGACAAGGATCTATTGAATGGACCCGGCAAGCTGACTAAAGGACTACCCATTGGACTTGATATGAATGGGTACAATCTACTTGCGGAACATAGTGAATGGATCGTATTAGCTAAGGAACGGACATTACCAATCCGTCGTACGGGTCGGATCGGAATATCGCGTGCGCAAGAACTGCCTTGGCGCTTTGTCGCGGATATCCCCGAGTATCGTGCTAAATGATCTCATTGAACATGAAGTCTTTTTAAGTATCATCGTGCTATATCGTATTACTTGCCGATTAGTGGAAATCCTACAGATGGATAAGAATGCATCGTTTTTAAAGTTAAAATAAAACTAGGACTTTAGGTCTTATGAATAAGTCGAACTAAGTCGATAAAACTATTATAGGCTGGTGGATAATCAAATACATCTATCTTCCCTTGCTTTGATATTGATATAATAGTCTAAATTGCTCACCTTTTTACGTTCTCTGAAAGGAGGCGCTTGATGAAAACAAAGGACTTGACAAATATCCGGAAATTAAATAGACATATTCTAAATGTTTATTGGGCATTATGGTCGCTTGCCCCATTGGCACAAATGATCTACGTCCTGTTGAGTCGCGCTCAGGGAACGGGTGACAAGCTGTCTACGCTTTCCCTGGCACTACTTCTAAATATCACTGTACTGCTTGCTGCTGAACTTATTATCTATGTATGGAAAGTATCTCATCCCTACTTCATTATGGGACTTGGTGTGCTCACCGCCTTCATTCTCGTTCGCTTTCAGGCTGAGATGAGTACGATCTATTTCGTCTTCCTCTTCCCCTTGCTTGTATCGGTCTTTTATTTTCGCAAACGATATACGCTCGTCACCGCGGTTGGCTGCCTCATTGCTGTCTATTTGCTGTATGCTTCTTTTACTGACTTCCGTGAATATATCCTACTTAGTTCTCTGTATGGCTTTAGCATCGTCTTGATTGGCATCGCCTCTCTGCTCATTTTGCTGGTAGAGCGAGTTAAATATCTTATGCTGAGCCTGTCCAGTGCTTTAGAAGCCAAGCGTGAACTGATGGTCCGCAACATCGTGATGGATAAAATGGTCAAGACTGATCCTTTAACTGGACTGTACACCACAGCGATTCGCCGGCTTGAGGGTGGACACCGCATTGCGATGACCGGAACCCCGATTGAGAATCGGTTAACGGAG
>JAIMBU010000701.1 GCA_023511325.1 Gorillibacterium sp. | reverse complement strand
ACCGTACCGATGCCGTGTCCGATAAACTGACGAACAACCGAATAGCCCTTTGCCTCGGCAAAGGTTTGGATCGCATGACCGATATCCCCCAACCGATTGCCTGGAATGGCCATTTCGATTCCCTTGTAAAGCGAAGCCTCTGTCGTTTCAAGCAGGTCTGCTGCTTCTGGGGTTATCTTACCGATACCATAGGACCAAGCTGAGTCGGCTAGCCAACCGTTGAGATTGACCACCATATCGATGGTTACAATATCCCCATTCTTTAACGGCTCGCGTTTTGGAAATCCATGGCAGATGACATCATTAACAGAGGCACAGGTCGCATACTGATAGCCATTATAGCCTTTTTGCTCTGCTGTTGCCCCTCTACTCTTTAATATAGCCTCCACCCAAGCATTGATCTCCCAGGTTGTGACCCCAGGAGCAATTCTCTTGGCAATCTCCTTATGACAATCAGCTAGGATAATGCCTGCTTGCCGCATTTTGGCTATTTCATCGACTGATTTTAACTGAATCAATTTAAATCCTTCCCTTCGCAACTTGGCTTACTTACATAAAAACAGTATATGCTTATAAGTCAGCATCGTAACATTCGTGTTGACGGTACTTTTTCGCTATACTGATTCTAGTCCCAATTGAAACTGAAAAGCAAGCGAGCTTTAGCGACAGCTAGTTGGCTACTATATAAGTGGATATATAAAGATATGACTACCACATCGCTACAACTAGAAAAGGGGGAATTCCCTTGTATTTGACGACATCGGAAGAAATGCGCAATATTGATCACCATACTACTGAGAAAATTGGTTTGTCTGTTCTTGTCCTTATGGAGAACGCCGGAAGGGCATTAGCAGAGGAGACGCTAAACCTGGCCCACAGCCTGCAAAGCTGTGACTGCCATCCACATAGGAAGTGGCTTATTCTCGTTGGAAAAGGCAATAACGGTGGTGACGGTCTCGTAGCCGCTCGCCATCTGCAGGAGTTGGGAATTGCAGTTGATGTTATGCTAGCAGAACAGCCTGAAGCACTATCCAACGACGCAAAAATTCAGTGGAATATAGCAAAACAGCTCGACCTTACAATCACTCCCTTTGTTGAAGGCAATACAGCCTGGCACCAATACGACGGGATCATCGATGCATTACTGGGTACGGGTACATCCGGTAGTCCTCGCTCGCCTTATGATGTGATCATCCACGAAGCCAACAACAGTGGACTCCCCATCGTCGCAGCTGACATCCCCAGCGGTCTTGATGCTGACACAGGTGCAGTCTACGAACCCTGCATTCGAGCTCAAGTCACCGTTGCCTTCGGCTTTCTGAAGCGGGGGTTGCTGCAATATCCGGGAGCAGAATATGCAGGCAAGTCCCTAGCCCGAGCGATTGGCATTCCTGCTGAGCTTCCGGGTTCCTTAGGTGTGCAAACCCGAGTATTAACGGAAAAGGTGCTTACGAGCTACCTTCACGTATCGCCCTTTGCTACTCGGCAAGCCGATACCCACAAGGGTACCTATGGGCATGTACTGATTGCCGCAGGCACACAGAAAATGAGCGGAGCAGGCATTCTGGCTACACGAGCAGCGCTCAGAACAGGCTGTGGTCTGGCTACCTGGGCAATGCCCTCTAGTCTTGTAAGGCATATGCTTGGCCGCTTACCGGAAGCCATGCTGGTTGGCATGCCAGACGCTGGAGACGGTGACTGGACACATGTATCCGCTGAATCGCTTTTTGCGCTGACGGCGGGGAAGGATGCCCTAGCTATTGGTCCGGGACTCGGACGGTACACGGATGATTCCCAGTGGCTTCGTTCCATCTGGGAGAGTACCACCTGCCCACTGCTCGTCGACGCAGATGCACTTAATATGCTGGCGGAGGCGGAGGACTTCTCCACGTGGGCTAAACGAAAGGCTTCCACCGTATTGACCCCTCATCCCGGCGAAATGGCCCGACTTTGCGGCTTGACGACCGCCGAGGTGCAACAAGACCGTATTGGCATCGCTCAGAGCTATGCCACTCGTTACGGAGTGACACTTGTGCTTAAGGGAGCATACACCGTCATAGCTACACCCGAAGGGGAAAGCTATGTTAATGTAACAGGCAATCCTGGCATGGCAACAGGCGGTACGGGTGACGTTCTCTCTGGAATTATCACAAGCCTGCTTGCTCAGGGGTTATCGGCTACCCAAGCAGCCTGCACGGGTGTCTGGCTTCACGGTCGTGCCGGCGATTCTGCAGCTGCGAAGCGATCAACGGGCAAGTTGCTTGCAAGTGACCTCGTCGAAGAATTAGGACAATAAATCCGTTGTCTTCTCTATCCATACTTTCGGTTCATCCGGCTTGCTCTTTAATTGACATCAAGAAAATGAAAGCCAGGATCTGTTATCGCAATAATGGGAAGCGATACCTTCTTCTTCTGATTAAACACCCACTCTTCAAACGGGTCCGTTATGACCAGCCAATCGCTACCTATGCGTGAATCCTCCCAGCGGCATTCGATTCCGCCACCTTGGGCATTTCCCTGATACATTTTGCAGCGTGAGCAGAATTTTTGTGTGTGTTCTGCATCGGCACGCACCACTTTATTGCGAAGACAGCAGTAAATTTCATTGTCTTCATTAGCCATATTGATATGATTGATCATCGTCATCTTGGTCACTCCTTCTATTTCTAA
>JAIMBU010000700.1 GCA_023511325.1 Gorillibacterium sp. | reverse complement strand
CTAGCCACACACAAGGTAAGGGACAAATTCATGCCGCACAGGATTATTCAGAAGTGACCACTTTGCTCGGCATAACTGTGGACGAGCTCAAGTTGGCGCTTAAATCCGGTAAATCTTTAGCGGATTTAGCTGGTGAGCAGGGTATTGAGGTGCAGAAGCTTATCGATCTGGAGACGAAAACCCTAACAGCCAAATTGGATCAACAACTAAAGGATGAGAAAATTACCCAAGAACAGTACGACAGCCGGAAGGCGGCAATCGCAACTTCGGCCAGCGAGATTGTCAAAGGGATCTATAGCAATAAAGGTGTTAAGAATAATCTAGGCAATAAGGCGGGTCAGGGTGTTCAAGGGCTTTACCAGTTTAAAGCAGTGGTTCTTACGAATACGGACATAGCCAGTCTGCTTGGTCTTACGGTTACCGAGCTCAGCACGCAGCTTAAAGCTGGTAAATCTCTCGCAGTGATCGCCGGAGAGAAGAACGTGACGGTGCAGTCTGTGATTGCTTTGGAGGAAAAAGCCATCACAGCAGCGCTCGATAAACAATTGACCGCAGGAACCATTACCCAAGCGCAGTATGATACATGGAAGACCAGCGTTACAAAATGGGTGACGGCTATCGTAAATGATACGCACCTGAGTAAAGGAAAGGGAATGGAGGCGCATGGTGGGTTTGGTCCGATGATGATTATGGACAATGCCGACTTGGCAAAACTGCTTGTGATGACTACCGTTGAATTGAAAGCGGCATTACACGAGGGGAAATCACTAGCTACCCTTGCGAGTGAGAATAACGTAACTCTCGCGGTGATTACCACACAGGTTACGAAGATTTTGACAGCCGAGCTCGACAAAAAATTGGCTGATGGTGTTATTACGCAGGTTCAGTATACGGAAGCCACAGCTAAGCTTTCAGCCAAAGCGACGGAGTTAGTGAATGGTACATGTATGACTAAAGAAGATATGAAAGGCATGAAGGATAGGAAAGGTATGGATGGTAAAGGAGAAGGCGGTCCGGGTCGCCATGGTGGAATGAACGGAGTACAAAAATAAAGTCCTGATGGTCAATTGCACTCGTTATTAGTTCCACAATAACAGCATAACAGCTCAATCCTATTTGCCTAAACAAATGGCATAAGGACAAAAAGCTTTATAAAGACTGATCTTCCGCCACGAAAGTGGAGGGAGGTCAGTCTTTTGTATTTTGCCGAAAAAGCAGAATTTACAGGAGAACATATATTAAGCGCTATTCAATCCTGCATGAATAGGGTTTCTTTCACAATATTCATCATTCGTCTATTATTGTATGATATAAACAAGCTGATCGAAGCTTAAAGCTGAGAATAAGAAAAAGAGAGGGTCGAACAAATGGGGAAATTCACGCGTAAACTCTATATCCCATTCACGTACAAGATGATGATTCCTTATCTTATTCTCGTATTGCTGACAGACGTGTTGATTGGTTACATTTCCTATACGATGCTTGTTCAATCGAGGACCGAGATGGCTGAAAGCAATATTCGGACGGCGATGGAACAGACAAGGAATAACATCAAATACCAAATGGATGAAATCCAGAGGATGTCGGATACGCTGTTCAGCAGCGTTTCATTCCAGAATGCTCTTCAGAAGCAGGGAGAACCGCTGGAAATTATGCTGAGAATGAAGGATGAGATCATCCCGCAAATGAAAGCGCCGCTGCAGTTATTTGGTAACGATATTCGCTTAGCCGTCTATACAGTGAATGAGGAAATGTTGGAAGTCCCTGGAGACGATATGGCACAACCGATCTATAGACGTGATTATTATGTCCTCTCATCCCATGTTATCGAGAATAGTGAGTGGTTTAAAGCACTGAAATCATCCAACAAAAATAATTTGTGGGTACAACTAGATACAGATCGCGATTTGGGTAACATCTCGCATTTTCGTAAGCTGGTTTCTTCTGGTAGTAATCCCGATATCGGTTATGTGCGCATTACAGCACGGCTGGTGGATCTTCTCGGCAATTTCGATACCTTTTCAATTGAAGAAGGGATCAGCTTGCGTTTGATTGATGCATCTACAGGGGAGAACTTGTATAACCGAGGTACGGCAGAGGGGCGAATAGATCGAAGCTCGTTTCTTAGCATCAAGGAAGACATTCCGGGAACCAACTATGTTATCGAAACCTTGGTGCCGCACTCCTACCTGAACAAGGATGCTAGCAGGATGCAAAAAGTCATTACCACCGTCTGTTTGATCAGTTTCTTAGGTATGGCTTTTATTGGAGTTATTGTCGCTCGGCTCTCAGGAAAGAAAATGAAACGGATTGTGCGGCTTGTCCGTTCCTTCCAGGAGGGAGATTTCCATAAGCGGATCGGCTTCTCGGGTAATGATGAGTTTGTTCATATTGCGAATTCATTCAACGTGATGGCAACAAGTATTCAGGAGCTCATTAAGAATGTGTATATCCAGGGGATTCAGAAAAAGCAAGCGGAAATGGATGTGTTGCAAGCTCAGATCAACCCCCACTTCCTCTACAACGCGCTGCAATCGATCGGCACGCTGGCGCTGCAGCACGAAGCGCCGCGCATTTATTCGCTCATTTCCTCGCTGGCCAAAATGATGCGGTACAGCATGACGACGGAGGGAGCGATCGTCCCCCTCGCCAAAGAGCTGGAGCACGTGAAGGCGT
>JAIMBU010000699.1 GCA_023511325.1 Gorillibacterium sp. | reverse complement strand
GCTAAAAATGCTGGATTAGATGTAGGAAATGCTGTTAGGTTCCTCTATGAGGCTGAATACACTGGAATTGATGTAGGAAATACAGTTAAGTTTTTCCGCGAAGCTGGAAGTATCCGTTTAAATAAAGAATTGCGGATTATTGAGCTTACTATGAGCTGATTTTTAATGGATATCTTTTTCTCAATTTGAGTTGACTCAATAGACGAATGATCTAGTCAGGATTATACTTTACAGGAGCATATGACTCGACTAGTTTGTTCCTATTTTACGTAAGCGCAACCAAAACGAAGCAAAGTGGTGAAAATATGATTGAGAATAGAATGGCCGAAACGATCTACGGGAAGGTCAATGGAGTCAAAGAGCGAGACATGCTTGTCTTTAAAGGGATTCCTTATGCTGAGCCACCCGTCGGCAAGCTGCGATTCAAACCACCTGTCCACCCGCAGCCATGGGTAGGTGTGCTGCAGGCCGATACCTATGGCAATCGAGCAATCCAGAAGCATGAGCAGGATGAAGCGAGTTATAGTGAGGACTGCCTGAATCTGAACATTTGGACGCCTGCTGTGGATAACAAGAAGCGCCCTGTCGTCTTTTACCTTCACGGTGGTGGTCATGTCGAGGGCTCGAATTCCGACGGTTTCGCTACGGGACAGGGCTTGATCCGCGGGCGGGAGGTTGTCATGGTATCCGTCAATTATCGTTTAGGTGCATTAGGCTACTTGTATCTGGGAGAGCTTCTTGGTAAAGAGTATGCGGATTCCGGAAATTGTGGACTGCAGGACCAGCTTCTGGCGCTGGAATGGGTGCGGGAGAATATTGCCGCCTTTGGCGGTGATCCCGAGAGAATTATCCTTATGGGTCAATCGGCGGGAGCCAAATCAGTTGCCGCTCTGATGGTGACCCCTAAGGCTCAGGGGCTTTTTCAAGGCGCAATCGTTCAAAGCGGAGCGACTCAATGCATTCGGGATACGGGAACGGCCGCAAAGTTGGCCAACTATGTTCTTGCTGAACTTGAGTTGGACCCTGCTAACGCAAAGAATATTCTGACTATACCTGCAGAACAGCTTCTAGAGGCACAGGTGAAAGCTTTCGAGCGGATCTCATCGAGTCATTTGTTTGGTCCAGTAATTGATGGAGTACTACTGAAGGAAACACCGGAAAGCTTCATTGCTTCAGGCAAGCTTGAGCATCTTCCCGTCCTGATCGGATATGCCAGGGATGAAGTGCCAATAGGAGCGATTGATCCAGCATTTGATGAGTCGACTGTGGCAGACGTGCTGTTCCATACCTATGGGAGGAGCGCTGACTATTTATTCGAACGATATAAAGAGCTGTGCAAGCAGATGCATCCCAGCATGGCTTTAAGCAACCTCCAGACGCAGTATCTATACGGAAACGCCAGCTTATCGTTTACTCAACAGCTCGCCGAGCATGGGTCTGAGGTGTGGTGTTACCGTTGGGATTACACCGGGCACATTCCGCCACAGCATGCTTCGGAAATGGCTTACCTATTCAACGTGACTGGAGCGGGAGATGACGATGGTTATACACCGCAACATGGTGAAATGGCGGAACGGATCAATGATTCTTGGCTGTCCTTTATTATTTCAGGGACTCCAGCTAGCCCACAATTGCCACATTGGCCGCCTTATTCATCTGGAGAATCGGGCTGCAGAATGCATTTGGATAAGGAATCTTGGCTGGAACAACTTCCTGTGGATGCCTATGATAAAGATTTTCCCATGCAGGTGATCAAGCTGTAAATTAGTTGAACGCATGTATGAGGCGACGTCGCGTCAGCAAACGCATGTACGGATAGGTAGAGCAAATCCTTCCTTTTAATAAACAAGAAAAGCCACCCCTGGGGGTGACTTTTCTTGTTTGAAGACCCTACACCACAAGAAGATAGTAAGGAATGGTGAAGATAGGCTCAAAGCCTAAGCTTAGGGCCAGATAATAAGAGCTTTGATTTTCCAAGCGGCATCCCCAAACAGGCTCCAAGCCCTGCTCCAAGCAGTAGTCGATGATGGCACAACAGACATCAAAGGCATAGCCTTTTCCACGATGGGCCGCTACCGTCTCAATTCCAATCTCTAAATATTTGTCGATTTGAAAAGACGAGAAAGCCGTAGACGCTACTTCTCCTTCATATAGGAGGCTAAAGCCAACGCCGACCTGCAGGTCATGCTCATCATCAAAAGGCCAATAGCACTTCGGCGTTACGGTTCCCGGCATGGTGAGAGCCATTTCTTGCGTGGTGCGGACGATTTTGTGTTCATGCGCTGGTTTTCTCGCAATAGCCTGCTTGTACTTGTCTTGATTGAAACTAAAATTGACGCGGACATTCTCAGAAACCTGAGCGGAGTCCGGCACCGGCGGAGAAGTCAGATTGTGATCTCTCAGGTTGCTGACCGAGCTAACGTTACCAACGGTGCTAAAGGGGGTTGTCACTTGGCCGAAGGAGTGACCGGTTTTTTTCATTAAGCGGTTGCCCAAAAGCTCCTCGATCTTCGTGTTCCAGTCCTCAGGGTATACCTGTAGCCATTCGTTTTTGACGCGAACCTTATTCTCATTCATTATGTACGCATAGAGATTCTTATTGAAATCCTCATTCTCGGTATTTCCAAACAGCAATGACATGCCGTACGGATGACAAATGTAAAAAACAGTTGGCTC
>JAIMBU010000698.1 GCA_023511325.1 Gorillibacterium sp. | reverse complement strand
ATTCAAGAGCATCTAGCGTATTCACATCGCTTGTCAGAAATTGTTCTCCTAACCCATCGCGAAGCGTTTTAACCATTCCACTACCAACAGAACCACTGGAGAATGTATAGACGAGAATCCCAGCCAGCAGTAAAATCAATGCCATTTTGAACAAAAGCAAGATCTGAACCACTTTTACACTCATTGGCTTCTGCACCTTAAGCTGCACCTCCCTTTCCCACATAAGTATAGCAAAAAGACACCGCTCCTGGTGTCTTTCATCAGCAACAGCAGCAACAGTTGAATTACAGAATCTTAGACAGGAATGAACGGGTGCGATCCTGTTGCGGATTTCCGAATAATTCCAGCGGAGTACCTTCCTCAACAATCCGTCCTTGCTCCATGAATAGGACGCGATCACCCACCTCACGGGCAAAGCCCATTTCATGCGTGACGACCACCATGGTCATGCCTTCACGCGCCAATTGCTTAATTACCGCAAGCACTTCGCCTACCATCTCGGGGTCAAGGGCTGACGTTGGTTCATCAAACAACATGACCTTAGGCTCCATAGCGAGCGAGCGCGCAATGGCTACCCGCTGAGCTTGTCCACCAGATAAGGAAGCAGGATAGACAGCGGCTTTATCGCTCAACCCGACTTTATCGAGCAACTCCAATGCTTTCGTGTAAGCCTTCTCGAAGGACCAATTGCGAATGAGCATCGGAGCAAGCATAATATTGTCGATTACCTTCTTGTGAGGAAACAGATTAAACTGTTGAAATACCATCCCGACCTCTTGGCGGATTTCAGTGATGCTTGTTTTCTTATCCATTAAGGATTGACCTTCAATGCGGATATCACCTTTTTCTGGTTGCTCAAGCAGGTTAAGACAACGCAAGAAAGTAGATTTACCCGAGCCCGAGGGTCCGATTACAACGACAACCTCTTTGAGAGCAACATCTACATTGATATCCTGGAGAATGACATTATCGCCAAAAGATTTATACAAACCGGTAACTTGGATAATCGGGCTCATATTTTTCCCATTCTCCCTTCAAGGTAAATGAGCAGCTTGCTCATGCAGTAGGTAAGAATGAAATAAATAAAAGCTGCAGCCAAATAAGGCTCCCAAACACGTAAATACTGACCACGCATCGCATTGCCCCAGTACATAATTTCCTTTACAGCAATGATTGATATTAGCGACGAATCTTTGATCAGAACGATAAATTCATTACAGAAAGCCGGAATCATTCGTTTAATCGCTTGCGGCAGAACGATATGGCGCATGGTCTGATAGTGAGTCATTCCCAGCGAATAAGCTGCTTCCACCTGCCCCTTGTCAATCGATTGAATACCTGCCCGATAAATTTCGGCCGAATAGGCGGCCGAGTTTAAGGATAATGCTACAATTGCCGAAACAATCGCATTGGTATGTCCAAGTATGGCGTAAATGAGACCGAAATGCACAATGAGAATTTGAACTAATAAGGGTGTGCCCCGAAAGAAATTAATATAGGACTGTGCAGGCCAGCGAAGTAACCAGTGCTTTGAGAGTTTGCCCAGGCCGACGATAAGCCCAAGAATAGAACCGATCACGATAGCGGCTAAGGAAAGACCGACCGTTAATAACGTTCCCTTTAGCAGCAGAGGAGCATAATCAAGAATAATGTCAAATCTGAAATCCATCGTACATTTCTCTTCCCTTCCGTTCAAAAACTTTTGAAAGTCCGGAGACAAAACAGCCTATGCGATCGGAGGTTGGATTTAAATTTATACCAAATTCCGATCGATCCACTGGTTTGTCACCAGACCCCTGATCTTAGATGTACTATACATGCTTAACTATTTAGTATATTTCGTCAACCAACGAGCCTATTTATTAATAGCCTTCAGGAGGTTCGTTGTATCTGGCTTTTCACCAAGCCATTTCTCGTAAATCGTTGCATAGGTTCCATTCTCAATGACTGCTTTAATAGCAGGGTCAAGCTTAGCCTTTAGCTCACTGCCTTTGGGTAAAAGAATGCCATAGTACTCAACTCCAAAATTGGCTGTATCCATTACACCGACAAAATTCTTCTTCGGGTTGTTCTTCATGTATTCACGGACGATAGCGATGTCAGCAACCACAGCATCCACGCCACCTTTATCTAATTCCATCAGTGCCAGCACGTTACTCTCGTATTTACTTAGTTTACTATTTGTCGCACCCATAATATCTGACATTAATATATCAGCAGTTGTTGCGTTCTGCACGGCAACCTTCTTATCCTTGAGGTCTAGAGCGGATTTAATATCGCTCCCTTCTTTGACCATAATCATGTTCGTAGATTCAAAATAAGGGATGGAATAGTCATAGGTAACGGCACGTTCATCTGTTATTGAAACAGAAGATATACCAAGCTTGTAATCTGTTCCCTGCTCAACACTCGTCAGCATCGTATCCCAGCCTGTGTTCGTCAACTTGTATTTAAGCCCTGCTTCCTTCATCACTGCTGCAAGAAAGTCAACATCGAAGCCAACAATCTTATCTTTGTCCATGCTTTCCATTGGAGCATAACTAGCATCCGTGGCAATCTTGATTGTACCAGAGCTTTCTTTACTACTGCAACCAGTTAAAGTCAAAGCCAAAGCTAAAATAAAAACCAAATTCACCACTATAGACTTTCTCATCATTTGAATCCCCCTCATTTTGTTAGAAAAT